>NZ_JBFPEZ010000021.1:0-11446 GCF_040838225.1 Xenorhabdus sp. SGI246 | reverse complement strand
CTGAATGAGGTATTGAGCATAAGGCTCGCTAAAGGAATGAGGAGTAAGTCAGCGGATTACATCGAGGCCCGCAGCATCGGCTGCAATAAGGCCGGATATAGAGCTGCAACCTACCGTCGATGTCAATGTGATTTTTGTCTTGCAAACGGGATGCGTTCATATAGGCACCTCATGATAGATGAAACAGGCGTGGTGACGGGGATAACGTTGATTCCCGCCAGTGTCAGTGAACGTGAAGCGGCCTGGGATTTGATCGCCCCGATAAAAGGCTGTTTGCTCGGCGATAAAGGGCATTTAGGCGTTGATTTTAAAAAGGAAATGAAGAAAGAGAGTATTGAAATGATTAGTCGGCACGTGCCAATATGGATGATCCGATCCCCAGAAAAACGAGAACGGCCATTAACGCCAAACGCCGTTTAATTGAAACCGTGATTGGTCAACTCGCCGGACAATTTGCTATCGAGAAGTGCTGGGCGCGGGATTTGTGGCATTTGAGTAATCGAATAGCGAGAAAGCTTCTTTCTCACACGTTGGGCATTTTTGCTAATTTTAAATAAGGTAAAAGTCAACACGACTGGCTTCAATAAGCTAACGTTATAGGATGTTAAAGTCGAGCATCGCGTTAAAATAAATATTTTTAATATTTAAGCTGGCGTAGAACATGGTTTTGATAAAGTTATTTTTATAAAATCAATCAAGAAAATCAGTAAAATAAAATTTGAATTTTTGAGACGATAATTATGCCTATTTATCAATTTGATGGAATCACTCCTGTTATAGATTCTACTAGTTTTATACATCCAATGGCCGCCATAATTGGCAATGTTATTATTGGAAAACAGGTATATGTTGGTCCAAATGCTAGCTTGCGAGGAGATTTTGGACGCATAATAATTATGGATGGTACGAACGTTCAGGATAATTGTATTATACATAGCTTTCCTCATGAGGATACAGTTATTGAATCTAACGGGCATATAGGACATGGTGCAGTTTTACATGGTTGCCATATATGTAGTAATGTTTTAATTGGAATAAATTCAGTTATTATGGATGGTGCAGAAATCGGCGAAAATTCTATTGTAGGAGCAATGTCATTTGTTAAAGCAGGCTCTATTTTTGGAGCTAATCAACTGATTGTTGGTAATCCAGCTCATGTTTTGCGTACTTTGACAGAACAACAATTAAATTGGAAACTTAACGGTACACATGCATACAAGGAATTAATCGTACGGTGTCGAAATACACTAAAAGAAATAAAAGAATAACCTCCTCTACCAGCATAGTTGTCATCTTCATTACTCATTAACAACTATGCTAGCAGAGATACTTATACCGGATCTTAAGAATTAAGTCTTTCAAAGCACGCATCCAATGTCTTGTTTTTAGATGATTTTATTTGCGGTGTTTTGAAAGCATTCTGATATAATACGCTTTTGCTTTTTCCAGCCAAAAACACGTTTCCGACCAGGCTCTTTGCAATATATTTTCTATTATTGGTCTTAACCAAATCTCGGTGTTCTGCGCTGCTTTGGTTAGTGGGGAATGGCGTAATACATTCTCCGCTAATGTCAGATAAGAGCCTATCCCAAAAGGAATTATAGTATAATCGGTTATGGTTATTTTTGAGGAAAAAGTATGGCAAACAATCAGTGGAAAATCAGTGACGAACTTTGGGCAAAAATGGCTCCGCTCATTCCTGAGCATAAGACAAATCATCCGTTGGGAACACATCGTAAGCGCGTTGATAATCGTGCTGCCATGAATGCCATTTTCTTTGTACTCATCACGGGCTGCCAGTGGAATGCACTGAATGCGACAGGGATCTGCTCATCAAGTTCGGCCCATCGTCGTTTTCAGGAATGGCGTGATGCTGGCGTTTTTGAGCGGTTCTGGCAAAACGGATTACTGGCCTGCAAACAATTAAATACCATTGACTGGTCATGGCTGTCGATGGATGGCTGCCTCACAAAATCACCGCTGGCAGGCTCAAAAAAACAGGACGCAACCCGACAGACAGGGGAAAACAAGGCGTCAAACGCAGCTTAATGACCGATGCGAATGGATTGCCGCTATCACTGGTTGTTGCAGGAGCAAATACCCATGACATTAAGCTGGTTGCGGATACACTTGATGCCCTACAGACAGGCAGACCGGGCTATAGACTGCATCTATGTCTGGACAAAGGCTATGAAGCTGCCTGGTTGGAAACCTACCTGAAAAGTCGCCATTATGAACTGCATATCCAATCGAGAAAAGAGGAGATAACGGCAATAAAAACCACCGATTTTAAGGCACATCGCTGGGTGGTAGAAAGGACACATAGTTGGATGAACCGTTTTCGGCGCGTACTGATACGTTGGGAGAAAAAAGCCGAGAACTATGAGGCGATGCTACATTTTGCCTGCGCCATGATTGTCTGGAATAAAATCCTATTGGGATAGGCTCTAAGAGATGACTCTTCTTGATTTAATACTATTTGCCTGATAATTGAGGTGTAACCCTTTGTTTTCAGCATGAAACCCAATCAACCAAAGGACAATTGAACTGAGCGTAGCAAGAAGGCTCAATACGGATAAGCGACCCGCGCCTTAGCTATAACTCGCTCTTTTCATCTCTAAAATTTTGCTCTATTTGCATTCTTCGGCTGTATAATTTCATGACCTGCCGAGGTTTAAAACCATCCATACTGGTAAAAATGAGCCAGGGTTCTCTAAATGACTTATATGGACACCGGTTCAATTCAAATAGTAACGTATTTTTCTGACAAAAGTAGTCGCAAACATATATTCGGCTTCAACGAGCCCTGATGAAAATCCGCACTCTCTGCCCTCATTATTTCAACAGCCTTTGGTGGGCTAAGTCATTTACCAGGTTCACAGAGAGTCGGTTCTACCTGTCAGTACATCTACTTATGGACTTCAACAACATGATTAATCTAATATTTAACTTTATCAGGCAATATAAACCGATTGTTGATTCACTAAGGCCCACGCGATCCGGGCATTCTTATTGGCTAATGCTACTGCTGCCTTATTGATTCCACTACGCTCTATCAAACCCTTTAGCCAGCGTTGTAATTCATTACATTGTTCGTCAGGCCGCTTGCTGAGCCGGTACACGACAGAACGAGCGCCATATTTGAATTGAACCGGTGTCCATATAAGTCATTTAGAGCCTGTTGACGTTTTATATTCATTATTCATTCTACCCGCATGGGGAGCCAGATGATAAGGTAATCCCCCTAAATATAAGAGTCTCATCATTATGACAAACTATTTGGTGGAAAATGCATTTGCCAGAATTAAACATTTTCGAGCAATAGACACGCGAGATACGATAAACTTGAACGGAATTATGCCAGCATGGTGGCACTGGCATTTATCATTGTCTGGTTACCGATGTGGGTTGATTGAATTATGACCTTAAAACATCAACAGCCCCTATTGCAATGAATTGTTTTTTCCTAATTCTTGTGTAATTAGAGTTTGAATTATTTCATCTAGCTTAATTTGTATATTTTTACTTATTTTGCTGAATTCATAAGAAAATGTTCGATTTTTTGTATTAGTTCTTTTACGGGCATAAGTTCGTTTATCATCGAAATCGTACAAGTTTTCTACAGTTACATGTAGTATCTGTGTTTCTTTCTTTAATTTCATTACATTTTTACGGAATAATTGAATTATTTTGTTTTTATAATCATCAGTTGGAATATCTTGAGCTATATTTTTAGCCTCTTTTTTAACCTCATCGACTAAGCATGATATATTTATATCTTTATCATTGGCTAATATTGATGCATCCAGAAGCATTTTGTAATCTTTATGTGTGAGTTCAAATGCAACAGGAAATACTTCTATCATTTCTACTGGTACACTTGCTGCTTGAATAGCTCGAGTAACTTTTGAATGTGATAATTTTTCCAATTTTGCAATTTCTTTATTATTCATACCACTATTGCGTAATGCTATTAAACGGATTCCAATTTCTCGTATGCTATGTTCTTTTGCTGTTTGGATATCCATTGCAAGTTGACGAGCATCTTCTTGAGAAATCTGACTTTCTGTAACTAGAATTTCTAAATTTGCTTTTGCAATCAAAGCAGCAGCTCTACGACGGGAGCCATCAAGTATGGCTATACGGTCATTAATTTTATAACCAATGGCTGGAAAAAATTGCTGTATCTTTATTGTTCGTAAAATGTCATTAAGTGACTTCTCGGTAAGAGTTATTTGCTCTCTACCATTAATTTGACAATCAACAAATGTACTTTCTTCAATATACTGATTGTAAATTATAGTTTTGTAGAATATTGCTGTTTTTCCAGACGATAATGTAAAAATATAACTTCCATCTTCATTGTTAAACATTTGTCGAGTATCGATTACACCAAATTCCATTGTTTCGGTATGTTCAACTATCATTAATTTTTATTCCTTGGTTCCCATATATTTATTAAGACAATAAATATCTAATTATCAGTAAAAGGATGAATAATGCTAAATTAGCGCAGTAAATGAAAACATATATCGGTTGGATTAGCTCAATAAAAACATCCTCATATTTTCTAAGCTATTTATTATAACCACGAAAAAATTATTTATAGTTTAAATCAACTGTTTTACAATCAAATTAAGTTTAAAAATCACTCAAAATAAAGCTCTGAATTAAATAATCTAGTGAATTTTTTATTGGCACCGTTTGTGTTAAGTTTTATCTGAATAAAATTAAGACAATCTTGCTATGATTGCTATCATCTTGGTTTCTTATAAACTTAAATGGTCAAACATACTCAATATCCGTCACTCAAGGTTTATGCAAAATATCTTACTAGTTTTGAAAATTGATATAACATTATGTATCTATCCAATTAAGTCCTCAAGAGAAATTAATTGCAAATTGGTCACCATAACCGGCTAATAATGTATTGATTTCATCTTCCATGGTTTCCTGAGTCCAAGTGATAAAACGTCGCCAGTGGTATTTAGCCTCCCTCCAGACGATTTCAATCAGATTCAGTTCTGGGCTGTAGGCAGGAAGGTAAAGTAAAAATAGGTTATGCTCTCGTAACCAGCGGCTTTTACGTTTTTCATCGATCCTATGATGAATAGGGGCATTATCTAACACGACAAATGTCAGGCGTTCATCGCCTTGTTGGGCGATCTGCTCTAAAAAATCCATGATATCAGCCCGCGTGACATTGTCAGATATTATCTGGTAAAACAGCGTGTTATCGGTGTAATTTAGCGCCCCCAATACTGACCGTCTGACATGATTTTGCGGCGATGTTTCATGAGGCTTACCCCTTGGGCTCCATCCGTATTGCACCGGTGGAGATGCATAAAAACCCGCCTCATCAAGATAGACCAACCGGTAATGCTCCGCTTGCGCGCCCACCTTCATTTTATTCAGCAAAGTGGCTTTTTCAGCAAACTCCGCTTCATTTCGTTTTTTTTAAAGACAGGCGGGCTCGTTTATAGGTATAGGTGAGCCCCTGTCTTTTCAGGGTATTTGCCAACGTCTCAAGCGTACAGGGCAAAGGGCCATGCTTGTCCTCTACTTTCTGAGCGATTCGGGCTAGCGTCAGAGATTCTGCGCTGTCGGATTTGACCGCGGTGGCAATCATGTCCGGTGTCATGGCGGGATGTCGGCCTCCGACATGGCCACCTAATAATCCGGCTATCCCTGAATTATGCCAGGCGTGAACCCAGTCATAGATAGCTCTGAGACTGCATCCTATCTCATCGGCGATCTGACGGGGTTTGATACCTCTGGCAAGCATGAGCAACCCCGTTCCCCGCGTACGGATGTCCCGATGTCTGTGATTCAAAGCAAGTTGTTGTAATGTAATACGTTCAGGTTCAGACAGTGTGATATTCGATTTCATAATAACAGGCGATAAGTCATCGGATTACCGATTATAGCAACAATGCAAATAGTTTATCTGATCAACTTAGCTAGATACACTACTATTTATAGTATATTTTATTATCTTAATTGTCTTTAATAATCGCTTGAAGTAACCATAAAAAATGAAATAATGTTTATTAGATCACATATTTTTTGCTATTACACGCCCCAAAAAGTTTGTTATCATTTCCCTTTCGATAGTACCTTCTGCATCACCATCTGCCCGAACATCCCCGCAGATTGCCGAACTTGCCCAACGCCCTGACTCATCATACCCGCCACATCCCCCATGCGAACACCGGCCCATGCTAATGCCCCCAGCCAGACCATTGGCAGGACAATAAACAGGGTGCCCATCATCAGCCCCATAATTAAATCATCCGAAGTATTCTGAATCCCTGCCAGATTAAACAGGCTGTGGGTATCAGATCCATACAGGGCTTCGAGCAAATAACTGTCCAGCCAGCGGGCGGTCTCCCACCAGAAGGTCAGGAAATTCAGCGCAAAGATAGCGAAGGTCAGCGTCAGAACTGTTTTAAATTCATAGGCGGCAAACAGCAGAATCAACGGAATAATGATGTACAGCGCCATCAGGATCACCGCCTGCATCATCGGCAGTGCCTGACGCACGGCATCAAACATCGGCATCGCCAGTAACCCGCCTAATAACGCACCAGCCGAAGCGCCGACCCGGTTGCCGGCATCCAACAGCGTCGTATCCGCATTGCCACCATACCCGGCATAAACATACCCTTCCTGCGATACGGTCAGATTGACCGGGCTGACCAGACGGCGGATCACCGCTTCCTGATATTCCTGCGTGTTTTTCCCCAGCATTTTTAAGGTGGCTGACAAACGTAACCACAAACCCGGATCAGCCTGCGCCAGTACGCGGTCTTTCAGCCCGGTTTTGGCGGCGGACCACCACGCTTTACAGGTGGGATAGCCCCCTTGACCGGTATAGGGTCGTCCGCTATCCCGGTTTTCATTCCACGGAAAACCGGCTCTGGGAAGACGCGATTGCAGGGGAGTGTATTCCCCCGCCAAAAATGTGCGGCTGCCCAGCCAGTCAATATCATTCAGTTTGGTTTCATCCGTGGTTTGCCCCTGATCTTTTTGTTTCCACTGATAGAGCGCTAACGCATAACAATCGTTGGTAAAATCCTGCAACTCAGCCGCCAGTGCTGGGTTGCTGATGCGGGTATGCTGGACGTCAAAACGCAGTTGCCGCAAATCCGGTCGGCAGGGAATGGAAGCGACCGCCGCCTGCGTGAATCCTTTTGATAACCGGTGAACTATCGCCCACCAGAGTGGCACGGCTGCTGTCTGGTTATTCAGGCTAGACATCGCGGGTGCATAACCCGTTTTATCCGGTGCTTTGGGTGTCCAGGTGCCGCAGCTTTTGGCGCGGGACTGGTCATACTGGAGCGTGCTGAGGCTGACATTTACCAGCGGTACACAGCAGACCACCATCACGAAAAAAGCGCAATACAGGGTGTTTTCGATCCGCGCCAGCGATTGCAGGCCGCCATTGCCGTCTTCTTCACCGTTTTCCCGGACTTTCAGCCAGATGGCAATAATTTTTATTACCAATGGGGTGGTGAACAATCCGGTCGCAATCAGGATTTGCCACAATCCGTTATTCACCACCCAACCCAGCAGAGTCAGGAAATATTCCAGATAGCTGTTGGTGGTCATGACATTCCCCCGCTGTAGCCCGACAGGGCATACTCACACAACAGGATAAACAGCCCGCTGAGGACCATCATTCGTATCAGGGTCATGCGGTATGCCGGTCGGTGTTTTGTCTGCTGCCAGATTTTCCAACTGCAACAACCCAGGACGGTATACACGCACAATCGCCAGATAAGCCAGAACTGTCCAGTTTCCCGCATCCAGAGATGAAGCTGTGTGAGATTTCCGGCTTGATGCAGTCCTACCCCGCCCATGACCAGCGTGACCATCATCACCAGAACCACCATCAGTAACAGCCTGACGCCTTTTTTCCATGTCATCACCATCGCTACTCAATCTCCTTATCGCCGTTGATGACCGGGATTTTCCAGCTGCTGAAACCGGGCATCGGTGCTGTCTGGCGTTTGTTTTTGTGGGTTCGCCTGAATGCGCTGCGTATCCCGCTCGATAATGGTCAACACGGCATTGTGAGCCAGTTCGCGTTTCAGTTGCATTTCGTTCTTCAGGGCGTTGATTTCCCGGTCTAACGCGTCAATCCGCCGTTCTCCTTCTGCCAGTGCTTCGGATTGGGCTACCGCATTCGGTTCAGACATGCCCGTGACCAGCATCCGGCGCATCAGCAGTGCCGTTTCGACGGTTTCTGCCATCGCCAGTTCGCCTGCCAGACGTGCGGATAATGCGGCTTTGTCCGGGTCACGCTGTAACGCCTGAATCACCCCTTTGGTGACCGTCAGGCTGCCGGTTTTCAGTTTCGCCAGATTCCCATGGGTCGGCTTTTCTGTGCCGCTGACCAGTTTCACCAGCTGCTCGGTATTGGTTTTGGTATGTGCTTCCAGCATTGGGGCAAACCCGGTACCGGCAACGGTCGCACCCGGCTGGTGTTTTTCACCGCCACTGACACATTCAGCAGCATGAGCACAGGTGCGGATGGATTTGTCACCCAATACTTTCACCACCGCCTCAGAGGCTTCACGGGCATTGCTGAATTTTCGGCAGCTGCTGCCTTCGCACTGTTTGGTGCTGACGGATGACTGGCTCAGCACCGGTCGCACCCTGAATGACTTCGCCCATCAGATTTTTCATCCCCGCAGTGATGCCGTTGAGCTGGTTGCTAACGGTGGTTTTTAAATCGAAATTGCCGCACATCAAATCCGAGCGCCAGCCCAGTTCCAATCCCAGCGTGTTCGAATTGCCCCGACTGGCGGGCTCGGAGATGACTGAACCGCCACCCAGCGTATAGAACAGTGTGTCAGAGATGGCACCACTGGCTTCGGCACCGTAGCCCAGTGCGCTCCGGTTGACCTGCGGCAAGGCAAGCGAGATGCCGGAGGCGCCGGGCTGAGATGATGTCACGGAGATGGCGCCGGATTGCGTTGAAGTCAGCATAATAAGGCTGGTTATCAACGGTAACGCTGTTTTTCTTATTCTCATCACTGTTTCCCTGTTCAGATATCCGTACTGCCGAGAAAACGCTGTCCCCGCCGTTGGCAACAACTGTAAGGTTGCCACAGGGCATATGCCTGATTGCCATCTACTGCAACCGCATGTTCGCCATCCGGAAATACGGCACAGGACTGGCTGAGCTGTGGTGATAAGCGTTGCCATGTGTGGTTTTTGCTGCCGGTATTTTCTTTGACGGGTTCGGGGGGCCAGTAACCGTCGGAGCGGGTGCCTTTCAGTGTCTGATAAACGTGCGGTTGCCCGGTGCGGGTAATAATGTCTGCCACCCGCTGCGCGACGACTGCCGCTGCCCGGTTATCATCGGCCTGATTGATAAAGCCGGAGCGCGGGTAAATAGTGCCCCAGACATTGCCTTTGTTGCCCAGTTCTCGCTGACCGGGTATCAGGGCTTCCGGATAGAACGTTTCCGGCAATCCGGTGCGCCAGGCGATGGAATCCAGTGTGCTGAGAAAATAGGGCACAAAGGGCGTTGCCGCGCTGCGGCAGGAAAACCCCGGAATACTGTCCCCCATCATACTGGTAGCGGGATGCCCGATAGCATCGGCATATTTAAACCGCAGGCTGGTACGGCGTTGACCTGAAATCTGGCTATTGTGATTGCACCCACCGGCACTTAGATGGGATAACGCATCAGTCACCGCATTTTCCACTCCGCCAGAGAGCTGACTGACGGGCGCCATTTCCCGCCACGGATTACCCCCGGGTGTGTGATAGCTGGAGACGACGGCTTCAGGGAGAAAATGCGTGACTTTTACCGAGGTTTTGACTGTGCAGCCATGCCAGCCACAAAGCAGCCAGTAGCAAATACCGCTGACCCGCCACTGAATACAGGAAGGCGATAAGCTGCTGGCGATAATTTGTGCCGTATTAATGGATGCCTGTGCTGCTGGCGTAAAAGCTGTTATCAGCGTGATTATTGTGGGAACAGTCAGACGAAGAATGTTCATGGCTGATGTTGCTCCCTGAACACAATAGCTTGTGCGATATCCGCTGTGCCATATACGACATATTGATTATCAAAGACTACTGCTGGATATTTATTCACACCGAGTTGCCATGCCTGAATAATGTCACGATAAGCCTTGACCAGTTGTTGTTCCTGCTGCTGCCATTGAGGAGATTGCAGTATCGCCTGTGCCTGCTGTGCTGCTTGCTGCGGTTCAGCGGAAAGTTGTGCGAATATTTGCTGTTGGCGCTGTTCAGCCGCATCCAGCCAGACAATCTGCGTATCCGGGGAAAGATTGTCAGGTGGATGCTGGCGGTCGGTATACACGATTGTCCCCGCACTCCCTGCCATACTCCACCCCAGTAAAAACACTAAATACGGCTTTTTCATCTTCTCCGCCTCTGTTGCAAACCCACAGACCAGCGTGAAGAAAGCCACGGTAAAAGTCAGTCTTTAACTGATTTTCTGAAAATGAAAATAAATACGCGGGTCAGTTCAATGGTTACCTGAATATCGATAACACGGGTATGCCTTTCACTAAATTCCTAATAAATATCAATGCAATAACAGACCGAGCTGATAAGCAGATAAAATTTGTTATGAACTTCATGAAAAATAGGCCGATAAAAGCGTGAACATCTATCATCATGCACAAAAAAGAAGTGTATAAATAATCGATTTGACCTGGACTTTAACCAACGAATGTACTGGCTAACCTGATCAATGTTAAAACGGAATACACTGTATGAGAGATCTACTGCAAAATCAGATAACCTTTCCGGGCGGCTGGTTTCTTTTTATTAATGGCGAAATCCCTTTTTATAGCGATCAGGGATGCACGGTTGACGATTTTGCCGAGGCGAGAAAACTGACCGGCTATAACAAAGAAAACGGCATTTATTTTACGTTCTCTTATGAATCTACTGACATAAGAGGGTATGAACCGCAGCCGGGTACCTATGTTCTGACCATCAGAAAATACAATTACTCCCACCATTCCAGTCATTTTGGTCGCTGTGTTTATGCGGAAGTAAAACAGACGCAGTGTCCGAAAGAATTTAAAAAAATGTTCACTGACCTGTTAAACAGGTCGGCAGAACAGTCAACGTTTGAAGAAGTCAAACGACCAACACCCCGGGGCAAATGTACACCTCAGGTACAGCAGTGCATTCATGATTTTTTTACCGGCGTCAAGAAAGACCGATCAGAGGAAATTATGGCTTTAGTCACCTCGTCAATGTATGACGAGGGAGAAGAGGATATTCTTGATTTGCGCAAGCGATATTATGAAAGCGATGAAGATCCATTCAGGGTAAATAATTTTATTAAAAGTGAAATACATAAAAAAGTGGTATCGGAGATCTACAACTACTTTGAATTACTCGATAAGACAAGAAAACTTGAAAACGGGGGTTATGCTTCCAATGGTTA
>NZ_JBFPEZ010000020.1:0-77551 GCF_040838225.1 Xenorhabdus sp. SGI246 | reverse complement strand
AGATGTGATCAAGAGACAGGCTTTAAAGCAGCCTTTTTATTTATAAGATAAACAGTAGGTTAGTCTTTTTATATGGAGAGATATTTTCAAATTTACTTGAACTTATTTTAGAAAATTCTATTTAATCGATTAATTTAATTAGAAATGTTAGAAAAATATATTTTTCTTATAATGAAAATGAAAAGTTAATTTTCTAATGCTTTTTACAGCAAAAAATAAATTAATCAGCATTGTGGTAAACAAATTATTAACACTAAATCAACTGTAATGAAATAATAGCTGTAATGATTAACAAAGAACAGAAAAAATTGCTTTAAATCAATTTATTACTGTGGAATGTGTTCGCTAAACTTGATTTAATTGTTCTAAAATAAATGGTATTACCTCATAAATGAGCGGCAATATTGGCCTATATTGAGAATTCCAATCTTAGTCATATAAAAGCTATTTATTGTGTGCGAATATAGGCGTAATATTATTGGGGTATCTACTGAATTTTGATTTATTTAATAATTTGTTGTTGTGTTTGAGGCATTTATTGCTGGTAGTTACGAGACTTTCATTTTACGAAAGTCGGGTTGCCGCAAGTCGGTGTCTTCCTGCTAGGAGCAAGGGGTCAAAATGTTTGATATTGTCGAACTGTCACGATTACAGTTTGCCTTAACTGCTATGTACCATTTCTTATTCGTACCATTAACACTCGGTATGGCGTTTTTGCTTGCGATTATGGAAACGGTATATGTTCTGTCTGGTAAACAAATCTACAAAGATATGACGAAATTCTGGGGGAAGTTATTTGGTATTAACTTTGCCCTGGGGGTTGCAACAGGTTTGACTATGGAGTTCCAGTTCGGAACAAACTGGTCATATTTCTCACATTACGTTGGTGATATTTTTGGTGCACCACTGGCCATTGAAGGTTTAATGGCTTTCTTCCTTGAATCCACCTTTGTTGGTTTATTCTTTTTCGGTTGGGATCGCCTGAGCAAGAAACAGCATTTAGTTGTAACTTGGTTGGTTGCATTAGGTTCTAACTTCTCTGCTTTATGGATTCTAATTGCGAATGGCTGGATGCAAAACCCGATTGCATCTGATTTCAATTTTGAAACCATGCGCATGGAGATGGTGAGCTTTAGCGATCTGGTTCTGAATCCTGTTGCTCAAGTGAAATTTGTTCATACTGTAGCTGCGGGTTATGTGACAGGTGCGATTTTTGTCTTGGGGATCAGCGCTTATTACTTGCTTAAAGGGCGGGATATTCCGTTTGCTAAACGTTCATTTGCCATTGCATCAAGTTTTGGTATTGCAGCAGTCCTGTCCGTCATTGTACTGGGGGATGAATCTGGATATGAAATGGGGGATGTGCAGAAAACCAAACTGGCTGCCATTGAAGCAGAGTGGGATACTCAAACTCCGCCGGCTGCATTCACGCTGATTGGTATTCCTGATCAGGATAAGATGGAAAACAAATACTCCATTCAAATTCCTTACATATTAGGCCTTATTGCTACACGCTCTACTGATACTCCGGTTGTTGGCTTGCGTGACTTGATGAGTCAGCATGAGCAACGTATCCGTAACGGCCTTAAGGCATATGAATTGCTGGGAGAGCTGCGAGCAGGTAACACTGATCCGGCAGTACGTAACGCATTCAATGAAAGCAAAAAAGACCTTGGTTACGGCATGCTCGTAAAACGTTACACCCCAGAGGTGGCAAACGCAACAGAAGAGCAAATTAAAGCCGCTGCGAAAGATTCTATTCCACGTGTGGCACCGCTTTATTTTGCATTTCGTATCATGGTTGCTTGTGGCTTCATCATGTTACTGGTTATCGGCCTGTCATTCTTCAGTGTTATCCGTAATCGCATTGGTCAACAAAAGTGGTTGTTGCGTGCAGCGTTATTTAGTATTCCATTACCGTGGATTGCGGTTGAAGCTGGTTGGTTTGTTGCAGAGTATGGCCGCCAGCCTTGGGCGATTGGTGAAGTATTGCCAACCGCAGTGGCAGCTTCGACACGCAGTGTTGGTGATCTGATTTTCTCAATGGCACTGATTTGTGGTCTGTATACTTTGTTCCTGATCGCCGAAATGTTTCTGATGTTCAAATTTGCTCGCCTTGGTCCAAGTAGCCTCAAGACCGGGCGTTACCATTTTGAACAGAAATTCATTTCTTCAACCAATAATTCTTCAGCGAATAATATTGAGTAAGCAGGAGTCCACTTATGCTTGATTATGACGTGTTACGATTTATATGGTGGCTGCTGATTGGTGTATTGCTAATCGGGTTTGCAGTGACCGATGGTTTTGACATGGGTGTTGGTGTCCTGCTGCGGATTATCGGCAAAAATGACACTGAACGCCGTGTCATGATTAATTCAGTTGCACCTCACTGGGATGGTAACCAGGTATGGTTAATCACAGCGGGTGGTGCACTGTTTGCTGCCTGGCCAGCAGTATATGCTGCCGCTTTCTCCGGTTTCTATGTAGCGATGATTTTGGTGTTGGCTGCGTTGTTCTTCCGGCCTGTAGGGTTTGACTATCGCTCAAAACTGGAAAACAGAAAATGGCGTAACATGTGGGACTGGGGGTTGTTTGTTGGCAGTTTTGTACCTCCATTAGTCATTGGAGTTGCATTCGGTAACCTGCTACAAGGCGTACCACTGATGATAGATGTAGATCAGAGGGTTTCCTATGACGGGTCATTCTTTGAGTTGCTGAACCCTTATGGGCTGCTGGCAGGTATCATCAGTTTGATGATGATTACGACACAAGGGGCAACTTACTTGCAAATGCGTACTACGGGTGAATTGCATTTGCGTTCCCGTACTGCGACACACGTTTGTGCATTGGTAACCGCAGTGGCTTTCTTACTAGCGGGTGTGTGGCTGATTTATGGCATTGATGGTTATGTTGTGACCGGTGGTCTGGATGTGAATGGCGTATCTAATCCATTGCATAAACAAGTTACTCAACAGGTTGGGGCATGGCTGATCAATTTCAATAATCAGCCAATATTGTGGGCAATACCTGTATTGGGTGTCGTTCTTCCTTTGTTGACTATGCTGGCCACTCGATTGGATAAAGGTGCCTGGGCGTTTCTATTTTCATCACTGACAGTTGCTTGCATTATTCTGACCGCAGGAATATCCATGTTCCCGTTTGTGATGCCATCAAGCCTTAATCCGAATGTCAGTTTGACTATGTGGGATGCGACATCCAGTCAGTGGACGTTGCAAATCATGTTCGTTGTTGCGCTTATCTTCGTTCCTATTATTTTGTCATACACCATTTGGTGTTACTACAAAACCTTTGGGCGTTTGGATAAGAGCTACATTGAAAACAACAAACACTCACTGTACTAAAGGAGCATAGAACATGTGGTATTTTGCTTGGATTCTGGGAACACTCTTAGCCTGTAGTTTTGCAATTATTGCAGCTTTGGCACTTGAGCATAGTGAATCAGAAAAAGTAACTGAGAGTGACAAAAGATAATGTTGGTTGACAAATTTTACCAACTGATGAATAAGGGTCTGCTAAGGGCCCTTATCCTTATTATGGCTCTGGCACTTGCTGGATGTGTATTGTGGGACCCAGCACGTTTTGCCGCGAGCACAAGTTTATTAGCTGTATGGCAAGGGATTTTACTGATTTGGGCGGTATGTTCCGGGGTTATTTTTGGTATTGGATTTAACCCTAAGCATTTTATCTGGCGTCTTTTTTTTCATCCATTACCTGCATTTTTGATTCTGATTTTTGGCTTATATCATTTCTTTAAGTAAACTATTTATGATTTTATAGGACGCTGGGCTATAAATTTTTTGACTTCTTTAATAACAAGTCATTCCAAAGCGCTATTGTCTTGAGTATAGTGACAGCGTCAATTCGCCTGATTAGGATTATATGTGAGTAATATGTTGTTCCGTTGGCCTATCCGTGTTTACTACGAAGACACAGATGCTAGTGGTATAGTCTATCACGCTCAATATTTGGCTTTTTATGAAAGAGCACGTACAGAGATGTTGCGTGATAAGGGCTTCCACCAAAAGTATATGTTGGATGAACAAGTTGGTTTTGCTGTCAGCCGCATGACCGTTGACTACCGTAAACCAGCGAAGCTGGATGACCAGTTAGTTGTGGAAAGCGAGATCACGAATATCCGTGGTGCTTCACTGACATTTATTCAACGAATTATTGATTGCAATAATGTAGTTATCAGTAACGCAGAATGTTTGGTCGTCTGCGTAAATTCATCTCAAATGAAGCCTATTGCGCTTCCAAAGTCTATTGTCGCGGAGTTTAAGCAGTGACTGACATGAACATCCTGGATTTATTTCTGAAGGCAGGCTTTTTAGTGCAGCTGATCATGTTAATCCTGATTGGCTTCTCTGTAGCTTCTTGGGCAATTATTATTCAAAGAACAAGAATTCTGAATGCTGCTACTCGGGAAACGGAAGCATTTGAAGATAAATTTTGGTCTGGGGTTGAATTATCCCGTCTTTATAAAGAAAGCCAGTCACGCCGCGATTCTTTAAGTGGCACTGAACAGATTTTCTATTCTGGTTTTAAAGAATTCGCTCGCTTACATCAGGCAAATAATCATGCACCAGAGGCTGTCATTACGGGAGCTTCCCGCGCTATGCGAATTTCAATGAATCGTGAATTAGAAACATTGGAAAATCATATCCCATTTTTGGGTACTGTCGGTTCTATTAGTCCCTATATCGGTCTGTTTGGCACAGTCTGGGGGATAATGCATGCTTTTATTGCTCTGGGGGCAGTAAAACAGGCAACATTGCAAATGGTCGCTCCTGGTATTGCGGAAGCTTTGATTGCAACAGCAATTGGTTTGTTTGCTGCGATTCCGGCGGTGATGGCTTATAACCGTTTGAACCAGCGTGTCAATAAACTGGAACAAAGTTACGATAATTTTATGGAAGAATTTCTGGCGATTTTGCATCGTCAGGCTTTTGTTTCTAATTCCAATAAGTCGTAATTCATCGTAAGGGGAAAAAGCGAATGGCGCGCACTCGTAGTCGCAGACGTGAGCTAAAATCCGAGATCAATATCGTCCCCTTGCTGGACGTGTTGCTGGTTTTGCTGCTGATTTTTATGGCAACGGCCCCGATTATCACACAAAGTGTAGAAGTTGATTTACCTGACTCGGTAGATTCCAAAACCGTCTCCAGTTCTGATAATCCACCGGTTATTGTAGAAGTTTCCGGGGTAGGGCGGTACAACATGGTTGTTAATCAGGAGCGTTTAGAATTACTACCTGAACAGCAAATTATTGCTGAAGCTCAAACCTTGATGAAAGCTAACCCAAAAACCATTTTCTTGATTGGGGGTTCAAAGGAAGTCCCTTATGATGAAATCATCAAGGCACTTAATATGCTTCGTCAAGCGGGTGTGAAATCGGTTGGTTTAATGACTCAGCCTATTGGTGCCTGATGGCGGCTTTTACTTAAAGTTTCTGGATGTCGAGCGTGGGAAAGACAAACAAGCAAAACAGTGGGCTAAATCGTGCCGTTATCATTTCAATTATTTTGCACATTATCCTGTTCGGATTCTTGATTTGGGGATCTTTGAAGCAAAAAACGGAAATGGGAGGCGGTGGAAATAGTGGTACGGTGATTGATGCCGTTATGGTCGATCCGAATGCGGTAGTTCAGCAATATAATCAGCAACAGCAACAGCAAGCCAATGCAAAGCTGGCTGAGCAGCAACGGAAGAAAA
Organism: Xenorhabdus sp. SGI246; assembly: GCF_040838225.1. Classification (NCBI taxonomy): domain Bacteria; kingdom Pseudomonadati; phylum Pseudomonadota; class Gammaproteobacteria; order Enterobacterales; family Morganellaceae; genus Xenorhabdus; species Xenorhabdus sp. SGI246. The sequence continues at coordinate 71,818 of NZ_JBFPEZ010000020.1, read as the reverse complement.
AAGCTGAACAACAGGCCGCCGAATTGCGTGCTAAACAGGCAGAAGAGCAGGAGCGGCTGAAAGCCGCAGAAGAAGAGCGAATAAAAGCACAGCAAGCTGCGGAAGAACAGAAAAAGCGGGCTGATGCTGCCGCGGCTAAGGCCCGTGAAGAGCAAAAGATTGCCGAAGAGGCCGCTGCTAAAGCGAAAGCGGAACAAGAAAGAATTCTGAAAGAGCAGGCAGAAGCTCAGAGAAAAGCAGAAGCCCAAGCTAAGAAAGAAGCCGAAGAAGCTGCGAAACGAAAAGCAGAAGCCGAAGCAAAGGCAAAAGCAGAGGCTGAAGCAAAGGCTAAAGCTGAAGCCGCAGCTAAAGCAAAAGTCAGAGCCAGGGCCGAAGCCCAAAAAGAGGCTCAGGCAGTTGATGATCTGCTTGGGGGGCTGACTTCTAATGCACCTAAACAGCAAGGTGGCGCATCTGCTGCGGGTAAAGGTGGTAGTAAGAAAAGTGGTATTTCTGAATCGGATATCAATAATTATAAAGGGCAAATTCGGGCTGCGATCCAGAGTCATTTCCGTGATCCGAGTTTATACTTAGGGCGCACCTGTGACTTGAGCATAAAACTGGCATCAGATGGTATGTTGATTAGTGTTCAGGCTAATGGAGGCGACCCCGTATTATGTAGGGCAGCAATTGCCGCGGCGAATCAAGCTAAAATGCCACGTCCACCAAGTAAAGAGGTTTATGAACATTTCAAGAGTTTCTCACTAGACTTTAAACCACAGTAAGGTAAATATCTGGTGGGAATGTGTTATCTGTTAGGTGAAATTTCGGATAATTTACTTGTGTAAATAAAATTATTAGATTTTATTTAGGTATCTGGTTTTGTTTGTTGGCGTTTGTTAGAATCCGGCGGATTATTGCGGGCATATCGATCGCGATAAGGGAGAGATGATGAAGCAAACTTTTAAACTGACGTTTAAAGCATTATTGGGTTTTCTGATGCTATGGGCAACGTTTGCCCATGCAGAAGTTCGCATTGAAATTACAGAAGGTGTTGATTCTGCCCGTCCTATTGGTGTTGTTCCATTTAAATGGACTGGTGCAGCTAATCCGCCAGAAGAAATTGGTTCAATTGTTGCTGCTGATTTGAGGAACAGTGGGAAATTCAATCCCATTACTCCGGATCGCATGCCACAACAGCCTACCACAGCCTCTGAAGTAACCCCTGCGGTATGGTCTGCTCTTGGAATAGATTCTGTAGTCGTAGGGCAGATTCAGCCTGCTGCTGATGGTAAATTTTTGGTTTCCTATCAGTTGGTTGATGTGGCTGGAACACCGGGTTCAGTATTAGCACAGAATCAATTTTCAGTTGAGAAGAAATGGCTACGCTATGCTGCGCATACAGCCAGCAATGAAGTATTTGAAAAACTGACCGGCATTAAAGGCGCATTCACTACTCGTATCGCATATGTGGTTAAGAAGGCTGCTGCGAATAAGTATTCGCATGAACTGCGTGTTGCTGATTATGACGGTTATAATGAAACACCGGTGCGTAGTTCAGCAGAACCTCTAATGTCACCAGCATGGTCACCAGACAATTCTCAACTGGCATATGTGACATTTGAAGGAGGCCGTTCTTCTCTGGTGATCCAAACATTGGCAACAGGGGTGTTTCGTCATGTAGCTTCATTCCCTCGTCACAATGGAGCGCCGGCATTTTCCCCTGATGGAACTAAGCTCGCTTTTGCTCTATCTAAAACAGGTAGTCTGAACTTGTATGTGATGGATTTAGCTTCAGGGCAAATTCGCCAAATAACAGATGGCCGCAGTAATAATACTGAGCCAAGCTGGATGCCGGATAGCCAGACACTGGTCTATACCTCTGATCAGGGTGGTCGTCCACAATTGTATAAAATCGATATTAATGGCGGTGCTCCACAACGACTGACTTGGGAAGGTTCACAAAACCAAGATGCTGATGTGAGTCCAGATGGTACTTTTATCGTTATGGTTAGCACAGCGAATGGCAGTCAGCACATCGCCAAACAGGATCTGGTAACGGGATCTGTCCAGGTTTTGACAGATACGTTTCTAGATGAAACGCCGAGTATCGCACCTAACGGCACTATGGTTATTTATAGCTCCACCCAAGGGTTGGGGACTGTATTGCAGCTAGTTTCGACTGACGGACGTTTCAAAGCGCGTCTTCCGGCTACCGATGGACAGGTTAAATTTCCTGCTTGGTCGCCGTATCTGTGATGCATAATAAGTATGTATGGCAAACTATAAAAGGATCAAAGAGATGCAACTGAACAAAGTGCTAAAAGGGCTGATGTTAGCTTTACCAATCATGGCCGTAGCAGCGTGTACTAACACTAACAAAAATGGCAACAATGATCAGTCTGGTGTAGGCACTGTTGATAATTCTTCTAAAGCAGGTCTGTCTGCTGAAGAATTAGCACGTCAGCAGATGCAAGAGCTGCAAAACAACAATATCGTATACTTCGGTTTCGATAAATACGACATTAACAGCGAATTTGCTCAGATGCTGGATGCGCATGCTGCATTCCTGCGTAGCAACCCATCTGTTAAAGTAACTATTGAAGGCCATGCAGATGAGCGCGGTACTCCTGAGTACAATATCGCTCTGGGTGAGCGTCGTGCAAATGCAGTTAAAATGTATCTGCAAGGCAAGGGTGTTTCAGCTGACCAGCTTGCTATCGTTTCTTATGGTAAAGAAAAACCAGCTGTACTTGGTCATGACGAAGCAGCATACGCTAAAAACCGTCGCGCTGTAATCGTATACTAAGAGTAAGGCATGAACAGTAACTTCAGACGTTTTGTATTGGGTCTGTCGTTATTGGTTGGCGTAGCGGCTCCATGGGCCGCTACTGCCCGAGCGCCAATCAGTAATGTCGGCTCAGGCTCCACAGATGAGCGCCTTTCCCAATTAGAGCGTATTTCCGACGCTCATAGTCAGTTATTAACTCAACTCCAGCAACAGCTTGCTGATTCTCAGCGTGATATTGATACACTCCGTGGTCAGATTCAGGAAAATCAATATCAATTGAATCAGATCATTGAGCGCCAGAAAGATATTTATCAGCAGTTGGATAAAATCACTAACCCTTCAGGTGCAGAAAATGATAATACAGTGACCCCTGTGGAAAAGGGGGCTGGTAATCAGCCCGCAGCCGCCACTAGCACAGGAAGTGAGAAGGGAGATTATGATGCGGCTGTCGCTTTAGCTATCAACACTAAGGAATACGATAAGGCTATCGTAGCATTCCAGAATTTTGCTAAAGCTTATCCCAAGTCGAAATATTTACCGAATGTCAACTATTGGTTAGGTCAGTTGAATTACAACAAAGGTAAGAAAGATGATGCGGCTTATTATTTTGCGACTGTAGTGAAAAATTATCCGAAATCACAAAAAAGCAGTGATTCTCTGTATAAAGTTGGTTTGATCATGCAGGAAAAAGGGCAAAAGGATAAGGCGAAGGCAGTTTATCAACAGGTGGTTAAGCAATACCCCGGCACTAGTGCGGCTAAAATGGCCGAAAAAAAGATTACAGGAATGTAATAATTATCCCCAAGAGGTTATTTATCGGTCTTTTTGGGGATGATTGGTCGATTAATAGGCGCTTGAACGGGGTTTGATAAAATAAATATTGCGCCCAACAGGGAAATCAGTATTATATGCCGCCGTTGGCAAGCAATTAAGAAAGCAATGCCAAACAAGATTTAGATGGGTCGTTAGCTCAGTCGGTAGAGCAGTTGACTTTTAATCAATTGGTCGCAGGTTCGAATCCTGCACGACCCACCATCTTAATTTTCAATCAAACATTCCCCTAGATGGGTCGTTAGCTCAGTCGGTAGAGCAGTTGACTTTTAATCAATTGGTCGCAGGTTCGAATCCTGCACGACCCACCATCTAAAATTCTCATTCACATATTTCCTAAGTGAGTCGTTAACTTAGTCAGTAGAACTGTTGGTTTTTAATCAATCGATCGTAGGTTCGGGTCGAGAATTTATTTCTCCCTTAATACGTTAAGCTCTCTAAAATACTTAAAGACTTTTGCTTAATAATTCGCTATGTTGTTTAGCATTTAAAACAATTAAGGGTAAGATAGTCGATTTTCATCTTAATTCTACGTTTTTTGTATTGATATACTAAACAACATTTATGGTAAGGATAAGAAAGCATGGATTTTTTCGACATTCATAACATATTAGTACATATTTCTTTAGGAACAAATGGTTATAACCTCTCATACATAGAAGCTGTTGGCACAATTGCGGGTTTATTATGTATTTGGCTCGCCAGTCAAGAAAAAACCATTAATTACCTGTTTGGTTTGATTAATGTGTCATTATTTGCTGTGATATTTTTCCAAATTCAACTCTATGCCAGTCTTATCCTACAAATCTTTTTCTTTGCCGCTAATATTTATGGTTGGTATGCCTGGAGCCGAATCAACGAACAGAAACAAATAGAATTAAAGATCCGTTGGCTGACTCCTAAACAAATGCTTAGTGTTGCGGCAGTTTCTATTATTTTTATCCTGATCATGACATTCAATATTGATCAGATCTTTGGTTATATGGCAAAAATTGTAGTTCTTGTTTTACAAGGTATGGGCTTCAATATTACTATGCCGAATTTACAGCCAGATGCATTCCCATTCTGGGATTCAGTGATGACAGTACTATCGATAGTGGCAATGATTTTAATGACTCGTAAGCATGTGGAAAATTGGCTGATATGGGTGCTCATTAATGTTATTAGTGTGGTGATTTACTTTCATCAAGGTGTTCTGGCTATGTCGTTGCAATACATTATCTTGACGGGGATCGCTCTGAATGGTGCTCGTTTGTGGATCAAAGCAACAAAAAATAATGAATGAAGTGTGATCTATTAAAAACGTAAACTAACAGTTAACGCAGGCCATAAGTCATTAATCGTCTTATGGCTTGTTTATTTATTTTCTTATTCTTCTATGAAAAAAGTTCTTTTCTTACCCACAAAGATTATTTACAGCACAGCGCCTAACAGTTAGATTGAGATCACAAAATTATCTCAAATAACTGTAAATACATTAGGTGGAAGGTCGATGAATTACCAAAATGACGATATAAAAATAAGGAAAATAACAGAATTATTACCACCAGTTGCATTGCTCGAAAAATTTCCTGCGACAAAAGATACTGCTATTACTGTCCGTGAAGCCCGTGAAGCTATTCATAACGTTTTAGCTGGTGAAGATGATCGTCTATTAGTAGTAATTGGCCCGTGCTCAATTCATGATCCAAAGGCTGCATTGGAATATGCAGAGCGCCTGAACAAATTACGTAAGGAATTGAAAGCAGATTTGGAAATCGTGATGCGAGTTTATTTTGAAAAACCGCGTACCACAATAGGTTGGAAGGGGTTAATTAATGACCCGAAAATGGATTGTAGTTTTGATATCAATGATGGATTACGCATAGCACGTAAACTTCTGATAGATATTAACGATATGGGATTACCCGCAGCAGGCGAATACCTTGATATGATCACACCTCAATATCTTGCAGATCTCATGAGTTGGGGAGCGATAGGAGCGCGTACAACAGAGTCCCAGGTTCATCGGGAGTTGGCATCTGGTCTTTCTTGTCCGGTTGGTTTTAAGAATGGTACTGACGGTACAATAAAAGTTGCGATTGATGCCATTAATGCAGCCAGCTCATCACACTGTTTTCTGTCAGTAACTAAATGGGGTCACTCTGCGATTGTTAACACGGTAGGTAATCAGGATTGCCATATTATTCTGCGTGGTGGTAAGGAGCCGAATTATAGTGCTGAACACGTCGGTGCTGTCAAAGAAGAGTTGATAAAAGCAGGATTGGCACCACGGATAATGATTGATTTCAGCCACGCAAACAGTGCGAAGCAATTCAAAAGGCAAATGGATGTTGGCACTGATGTTTGTGGCCAGATTTCCGCAGGAGAAAGTGCGATTATCGGCGTGATGGTTGAAAGCAATCTGGTTGAAGGCAACCAAAGCTTGTCTGGTGACGAACCTCTGGTTTATGGTCAAAGTGTGACAGATGCCTGTATTGGCTGGGATGATACAGAGACTTTATTGCGACAATTATCTCAGGCTGTCAGAGCTCGCCGGAGTTAAACCAGTATGAAAAAAGCCGGAGTAATTTCCGGCTTTTGCTTATTCTATTTAATTAGATAGTCTGAATTACTTTGCTTTACCTTGGTTTGCTACTGCGGCTGCTTTTGCAGCGATCTCATCTGCATTACCCAGATAATAGTGTTTTATTGGTTTCATGTTTTCGTCAAATTCATAAACCAATGGCACAGCAGTTGGGATATTCAATTCAAGAATTTCGTCTTCGCCCATGTTGTCCAGATATTTCACCAGCGCACGCAGGGAGTTACCATGAGCGGCAATAATGACTTTTTCACCATTTGCAACACGAGGTCTGATAACTTCTTCCCAATAAGGGACAACACGTTCGATAGTGGTTGCCAGACTTTCTGTGACAGGAAGTTCTTCAGGTTTCAGGTTTGCATAGCGAGAATCATGACCAGGATAACGTTCATCATCTTTAGTCAGGTCTGGAGGCGTGATTGCAAACCCACGACGCCACAATTTAACTTGATCATCACCGTATTTAGCCGCTGTTTCAGCCTTGTCCAGACCTTGCAGTGCACCATAATGACGTTCATTCAGTTTCCAGCTTTTTTCAACGGGTAGCCATTGCTGATCGACTTGGTCCAGAATATTCCACAAAGTATGAATGGCACGTTTTAAAACAGAAGTGTAGGCAAAATCAAAAGTAAAACCTTCTTGTTTTAGTAATTGACCAGCCTGTTGTGCCTCAGCGCGGCCTTTATCAGACAATTCGACATCAGTCCAGCCGGTAAAGCGGTTCTCTTTGTTCCACTCACTTTCACCATGCCTTACAAGGACCAGCTTAGTTACAGCCATAGCTTAAACTCCTATCATTAACTTTTTAATACAACATGAAATGGTCGCTCGGGGCATTATATGGCGCGATAGCCCGAAACGGCAAACAATAGTCTCGGAACATCTGTTTTAAATCATGTTTGGGCACATCTGAAGACAGTTGCAGCTTGATTATTCAAATGCAGCTTCATTGGCGGCGTTCACTCACCTCGGTTACATAGTACCTGTTATAGATCTATACTCCCCGAAGTTTGTTCTCTTGCCGTTGAACCGCATCTTGAAATTTATTGAGTATGGCTGCAACTGGAGATTGCTTGGAATCAGATTCCGTTTAGCTGATGGCTGCTTTTATCGGATAAGTGTAAAACAGCAGATGTAATACATTAAGCGTAAAGTGGAAGCCGACAGCTACCCATAAACGTCCACTCCACATCCATGCTATACCATAAATCAGACCCGCCAGTGTTGCGAAAGCCATCAGCAGAACACCGCCAGCAAAATGAGCAACACCAAATATTAGCGAAGTTATAATAAGTGCAAAATAAGGGTTCATCCATTGGCTGAGTTTTTGTTGAATATAACCACGGAATAAGGTTTCTTCTGCCAATGAAACGAATAAGATATTGGCAGCAACAAATGCAGGAAACCAACTAGGGAGATGGAGTTCAACGGCTAATCCACTGAGAACAGTCGCGAGTCCTAATAATGCAGGTACAGTTGCGATTAGCAGTGCCCAACCATGTGCCGGGGCATTAACCACCGGATTGCTGCGGAATAAACTTGGCATGCAGCATAATAAAATAAAGGGGATCAATGCCTTGTCAAAATTAAAATACATGGAAAAAGGTGCGCTGAGTGGCCCAACCTGTACTTTATCCAGATATTTCAGGTTATGAAAACCGGGGATGTGATGTATAAATAATAAAATGCTCACGATAACTAATAGCAATTCGGTTATATTTTTACCAATAGTATGCGTTTTGGTATTGAAATAGATATGTGTTACACCCAACACACTTATCATTAATAGTGAGATAATCGCGGGATAGGCCAGCACATGAGTGCTGATCCCAACAACAATAGCTAAAAATGCAATGAAAAAAGCGATTTTTTGGCGAATATCTAGCAGTGCCAACGAAACGGCAAGTAAAGTCCAGCCCATACAACTCTCGGTTATTTTTGAAAAAAATGGATAAATAGTCTAAAAATAGACCGAGATTTTATAGCAAGAGAGAAAAAATTCAAAAAAAATAGTAAAAATTACCAAAAAAGTGTTCCTTACCATTCTGCGAGCTGGCACACAATCTTCTTCATTCGAGAGGTGATGCGGTGTGTAAATTTACCCCTCTTGGTTTTATTGTGAGAGAGGGGGATCATTAAGAACTCACGAAAGGGAACGAGAAGCCGGCTCTGTTTCATATCGGTAGACATCACCATCAGGAATAAATTTCAGCCGATGAGTAATACATTCAGGCGCATCTTCCTGGTGGTGAGAAACAAACAAAAGTTGTGTATCACCACTTCTAATTATGATGTCAATAAAGCACAAAACTAACTGACGATTGAGTGGATCAAGCCCTTGTAGTGGCTCATCCAGAATTAATAATGCCGGATGTTTCACTAAAGCGCGGGCAATCAACACCAACCGCTGTTGTCCCCATGACAGGCTATGAAATGGACTGTTTGCAGTAGCTTCAGATAAGCCTAATAGCATTAGCCATTCATCAGCTAATTGTTGCTGGCGATCTGAAACTGCCTGATAAAGCCCAATAGAATCAAAGAAACCGGAGAGGATAACATTACGGACACTGGTACTGACACGGTATTCGAGATGAATACTATTACTGACATAACCGATATGACGTTTTATATCCCAGATAGTTTCCCCACTTCCTCGTTGGCGGCCAAATAAAATCAGGTGATTGTTATAACCTTGAGGATGATCGCCAGTGATCAGGCTGAGAAGAGTGGATTTTCCAGCACCATTTTCACCGATGATTTGCCAGTGTTCACCAGGGTTAACCTGCCAGTTCAGACCATGTAATATTGGTTTATCGTTGTATTGAACAACCATATTGTGCATTGAGACTAAAGGTTGATCGGCGGGGAGTTGCTTATCAGCTCGACATTCGTCTGGCTCTGGTAGTTGAATATTTTTTAGCGCTTCACTGTGTGCCAACTGTGCTACAAGAGATTCAGCTAAAATACGCTTTTTTTCTCCGACTAATGTCAAATGACAATCGGCCAATACACCAATTTGTTCGACAAAATCAGGGATCTGATTAAATCGGTTTAAGATTAAAACCAGAGTGATGCCTTTTGTGGTCAGAGTCTCTAATAATTGAGATAACTGATTTCTGGCATAAGCATCTAACCCGTCAAACGGCTCATCAAGGATTAAAAGGTCTGGATCGGCCATTAATGCCTGGCAAAGCAAAACCTTGCGGGTTTCTCCAGTAGAAAGATATTTAAAACGACGTGAAAGCAAGTCTTTAATGCCAAAGTATTTTGCCAGTTCAAGGCACAATTCATTGTCTTTGTGATACATTTGGATCACTTCTGCGGCAGTACGTCCCGTATCTTCTTCATTTTCACTGAGCAAATCTGTGTTGTTGCGTTGCCATTCTTCATCGATCAACTGCTGAAGCTGCTCGAAAGAGATTCGTATCGGAGTATGAAAAGAACAATGTGTTTCACCTGTCAGTTGAGTTAATTCATTTGATAAAACACGAGCCAGAGAAGACTTTCCACTGCCATTAGCGCCGATAAATGCCCAGTTTTCCCCGGAAATAATTTTTAGTGACGGTAGCCGCAGAATACGGGTGTCACTTAAACGGAAACTACTTTGCTTTACTTGCAGTTCAGACATTTCTATTCCTTTTTAAGCAACATCAACTAAAGGATCACAGAAATAAGCGGAATAATGTTCAATGTCAATGAGTAGTCGTCTGTTATTCGTTATGGGTTGATATTTTGGGAAGGGAGGTACAAAAATTGTTACAGTAATCGTTACAACAATCATTACAACAACAGTACAGATACCCGATAGCCCTGACAATAAGTATCAGGGGGCCAACATCAATAACATGTTGCTAATTAATATAATGCTGCAATGATCACCTTATCTGCATTAAAACGCGCAGTCACAGGGTCATGCAGTTGAAGATCCAAATTTTCTATTTCCTGATGGGATAACGTAACACAAAGTGATTCACCACCATTAAGCGTCAGGATAATTTCACTGCATTGTTTTCCTGTTTCAATCTGGCTGATTTGACCAGATAACTTATTCTCAAGAGAAATCTTGTTGGAGGAAATTGCAGCGACAGTGCTTTTGCTTATGGTAATCCACGGAGCCTTAGCACAAATTGATGTTTTGTTATCAGCCAGCAGGATACGGATATTTTGCTGAACGTTCTCATCATTACGCTCGACAATTGTTCCGAAAAATTGGTTTCTGGCACTGGTTTGCAGGGAAAAGCGGGATATGGCTGCTAACAAGCTATTCAAAGGTAATGAATCCTGATTGAGAACATTAAATGCTTTTTGCTGAATTTTTCCCAGCAGATCGTAGAGCTGTAACAGGCGTTCACTATAGCGTGTAAGTTGGGCACCTCCACCTCCTTTACCACCCGGTGCTGCAATTTGAGTGTTAACAATATTTCTGCTTGCATAGTGATTTATTCAGGCAACTATTTGAAAGTTTTTACAGAATAACCGTAAGAATCGCACGTTTCGTCGGTTACTGTTATCTTTTTATTGTCTAGAATAGCGAGATTATTGTCTGTGCAGTACGTTACTCTTGCTTTGGTAGGGGACAAAGAGAGTTAAATACGGTACAGTTTATTTTGGGCTAGATGATAGTCACTCATGATATGAGGATGACATGTTTGAGTTGATTAAAAGTATGGTGTTCGCGCTGGTTATGGTTCCTGTTGTCATGGCAGTAATTTTGGGATTGATTTACGGGCTTGGCGAGCTGTTTAACATTATTTCCAAAAAAGAATCGAAAAATCTTGAAAGAAAGCTTTGATCTCAGTTGATTGATCATCAGAGTTCACCTTACCCGGTTTTTCCGGGTAATGTTTTTTTGCTTTACACTTTTTTCTCATCAACCACCAGCTTACAAATAAAAATTCTCCACATCCTGGATTGCAACATCTATCCAAGTGAACACAAAAGCTAAAACTGGCTCACAACTTGCCGATTAATCTCAGAATAGTATTTTCATTTAACGTTGTATCTTGTTATATGCAGCGCACCGTCTTGGCTATCATAAGTGGAATACAACATGAAAAAGCGCATAGCAAAGAATTTTTATCAGTTACTGACAGGAGCTGTCGTTTCTTTTGCACTTGTCGGAAAGGGTTGGGCAGCGGAGAAAGTAACTGTTTTCGCTGCTGCATCATTAACGAATGCACTTAATGATATTGCTGAGCAATATAAAAAAGAAAATCGGGGAGATATTGTTACTTCTTACGCATCATCTTCAACATTAGCTCGCCAGATAGCGCAGGGAGCACCCGCAGATATCTTTGTTTCTGCTGATCAACAATGGATGGATTATGTTTTTGATAAGAAACTTATTGTTGAAAATACACGTCATACTTTGTTGGGAAATCAACTGGTTTTGATTGCTCCCAAAGAGAGTAAACTAAATAAAATCGATATCAATCGAGAAACAAAATGGCATTCTTTACTGGCTGGAGGACGTTTAGCGGTTGGTGATCCTGATCATGTTCCTGTTGGTATTTATGCTAAAGAATCCCTGCAATATCTGGGAGCGTGGAACTTGGTTAACCCATTGTTGGCTCGAACCAATAATGTACGCAGCGGTATGGCCTTGGTGGAACGGGAAGAAGTACCATTGGGAATTGTTTATGGTTCTGATGCCGTTGCCAGCAAGAAAGTGAAAGTGGTTGGTATATTCCCGCAAGCGAGTCATAAACCAGTGGAATATCCCGTTGCAATTATTAAAGGTCATGAAAATCAGGCAGTACGTGATTTTTATGATTATCTCAAAACTCCTGGAGCCGTTAACATTTTCAAACACTACGGCTTTAGTCCACTGTAGGAACTATTCTTTTGGAGATGTTAAGTGAATATGAATGGCAGGCAATTTTACTGAGCCTGAAAGTCTCAGGTATTGCGGTGTTATTCAGTTTGCCATTAGGGATCTTGATGGCATGGGTCTTGGCGCGTTGTCAGTTTTTGGGGAAGTCTCTGCTTGATAGCCTTGTCCATCTGCCGCTGGTATTACCTCCGGTTGTTGTTGGTTACCTGCTGTTAATCAGCATGGGACGCCGAGGTATACTTGGGGAATTTCTTTATAATTGGTTTGGCGTTAGCTTTGCATTTAACTGGACAGGGGCTGCTCTGGCTTCAGCAGTTGTATCTTTTCCGTTAATGGTCAGAGCCATCCGGTTGGCATTGGAGGCTATAGACCTTCGTCTGGAGCAGGCCGCCCGCACATTAGGAGCAAGTTCACTTAAAGTCTTTTTTACCATTACCTTACCGCTTTCATTACCGGGAATAATTGTTGGTTCTGTGCTGGCTTTTGCCCGTTCACTGGGGGAGTTTGGTGCCACAATCACGTTTGTGTCGAATATCCCCGGAGAAACACGCACTATCCCTTTGGCTATGTACACATTGATTGAAATGCCCGGTGCAGAAACGGCAGCCGCACGTTTATGTATCATTGCTGTAGTGCTGGCCTTGGTTTCATTGTTGATCTCTGAGTGGTTAACTCGTTGGGGAAGAAAGCGACTGGGAGCAACATGTTAGAGCTAAGTTTTGAACAGCGTTTGGGTGATCTGTGTATGCAGGTTGATACTACTTTGCCAACAGAAAGCATTACCGCCATATTTGGGCTTTCAGGTGCAGGTAAGACTTCGTTAATCAATGTCATTGCTGGTTTAACCCGACCACAAAAAGGCAGAATTGTCTTGAATGAACGTATCTTGATTGATACAGAACAAAAAATTTTTCTGCCACCAGAAAAACGCCGAATTGGATATGTGTTTCAGGATGCCCGCCTTTTTCCTCATTATCGGGTCAAAGGAAATTTGCAATATGGCATGTCACCGGATATGCAATTGCAATTTGATAAAATTGTCGATTTACTCGGCATTGGTCATTTACTGTCCCGTTTCCCGATGACTTTATCAGGCGGTGAAAAACAGCGAGTTGCAATTGGGCGTGCATTACTGACCGGGCCTGAATTACTGTTGATGGATGAACCAATGGCTTCACTGGATCTGCCGCGTAAACGTGAGTTGTTGCCTTATCTGGAAAAACTGTCTGAAGATGTCAAAATCCCAATCCTGTATGTCAGTCACAGTTTGGATGAAGTTATCCGTTTAGCGGATAACGTGGTTGTTATGGATAAGGGAAAAATCAGAGCTATAGGTTCATTGGAAGAAGTATGGTCAAACAGCATATTGCGTCCGTGGTTACAAAAAGAGCGTCTTAGCAGCATACTACCTGTGATTGTGATGGTTCACCACCAACGTCATCAGATGACGGCGGTAGCGGTGGGAGATAAAGCCCTTTGGTTGCCGAAAATCGATGCAGTTGCAGGAACTGACTTACGTATCCGAATTGATGCATCGGATGTCTCTTTAGTATTAGAACCACCAAGAGGCAGCAGTATCCGTAATACCTTACAGGTGAAGGTCATCGAGATCTTTGAAGAGGCTGGTCAGGTTGATGTCAAATTGTCGTTAAGCGATCAATCTCTGTGGGCAAGGATCACACCATGGGCGCGGGAGGAGCTTAACTTACGCACAGGGCAATGGTTATATGCTCAGATAAAAAGTATTTCACTGAATCGTCACCTGTAAAGACAACTATTCACGAAAGAAAAAACGAGAAAAATAAAAGGATAGATCATTCAGGGAGTGAAATTGTTTTTCGCTCTCCCTTAGATCCTGCTAATTAAGTGAAAAACTAAAGCGCATATTTTCGAATGACTTCCGCAATACCGGGCTGAGCATTGTTCTTTGTGACAAGATCTGCCCGTGCTTTGACATCATCGACAGCATTTCCCATAGCAACACCCAGACCTGCTGCTTCCAGCATACTGAGATCATTATAATTATCACCAAAAGCGAGGACATCTTTCATACTCATCCCTTGTGACTCTACCCATTGCTGTAAACGTATCCCTTTACTATTGCCTTTTTTGGTGATATCGACCTGATCAAACCAGGACCATTCACATTCCAGACCCACATTTTTCTCAATTTGCTCGCTAACCTCACGCAGTTTCTCTAAATCGGGAGAGCTGGTAGCGAACTTCCAGATGGAATTCACATTGTGCAGCGCTTCCTGAAAATTCTTAATGTGCTGGAGAGTAGGGCGTTGGTGCTCAGGCAGAGAATTTGACCACGCAAAGGTACGGGTAACTGTGTGTGGAAATTCATATAAAATAGCATTATCAACATACATCAGATGCTCAACTTCCGCACCCTGTAAATAAGAAAGTGCTTGAGAGGCTTCTTGAATAGAGAGAGGATTGGCAGCCAGAACCTTTTTAGCGTGGTAATCGTATGAATAAGCTCCGTTACAGCAAATAGCCGGAGTATCGAGTTGGAGTGCTTGGTAGAAAGGGTGAATAGCAACGTGATGACGCCCAGTGACAATCAAGACCTTAATACCCGCCTGGCAAGCTTCATTTAGGGCTGTGATTGATTCTGGCAGAATCTTTTTTTGTGGATCAAGTAGTGTTCCATCCAGATCCAGCGCAATAACGCGGTATGACATGAGTTAGCCTCTAGATTGTTGATGATTTGAGCAAATATTATATGTTAATTAAAAACAGTTAAACTGATATGCACTCAGTTTAACAAACAAATTTTTCCAAGAATCATTACAGATCAATAAAATAGTGATGGAGCTTTAAGGAGAGAAAATGAAACAAGTGGTTTATACAGCCAGTCCGAATAGTTGTCAGATTCATGTCTGGTCTCTGAATATTGTTGGAGAACTTTCGTTACTCCAGACGGTAAATGTACCGGGTGAAGTACAACCGATGGTAGTTAATCCTGATGGTAAGCACTTATATGTAGGGATACGCCCTCAATTCAACATCGTAACTTATAAAATTGGCTCTGATGGGCGATTGGAGCAGCAAGCCATTGCACCATTACCGGGTAGCCCGACTCATATTTCAACGGACAAAGCAGGGCGTTTTTTATTTTCTGCTTCCTATAGCTTCAACAACTTAAGTGTTCACCCTATTGACAAAAATGGAGTGGTTAGAGCACCGATCCAAATTGTAGAAGGATTGAAAGCGCCACATTCGGCCAATATTGATCGGGAGAATCGCCAATTATTGGTTCCATGTTTGAAAGAAGATCATATTCGTATTTTTGATTTAAATGAGCAGGGATATCTGACAGAAAGCCGTGCCGACGAAATTGCAACAGAAGCTGGCGCAGGCCCACGCCATATGGCTTTTCATCCAGAAAAAGAGGCAATTTATTGCATTAATGAGCTCGATTCAACCGTAGATGTGCTACGTAAATGGGAGAAATACCGCATAGTACAATCTGTTGATTCATTGCCTGCTGATTTTTCCAGTGTTCGTTGGTCTGCGGATATTCATATCACACCGGATGGCCGTCATCTCTATACCAGCGAGCGTTCTAAAAGTGTGATTAGTCACTTCCGTGTTTCACAAGATGGCTATCATCTGACATTAGCAGGACATTACCTGACAGAAAGTCAGCCTCGTGGTTTTGCTATAGATTACAGCGGTAACTTTTTAATCTCTTCAGGGCAGAAATCCGATCATATTTCAGTATTCAGCATTGATAAATACAGCGGAAAACTGACTCCTTTGGCACGTTATCCGGTTGGTAAAGGCCCTATGTGGGTAACAGTATTGACATTGTAATTAGAAGCCGCGCAAATTTTTAGCGCGGCATTTGATTCTTCTTCTGAAGAATTATGCGGATATCCGGCCGTCTTTTAGACAAGACTAAAGGTGCCAACCCCTGAGAAAACAATAGGATATGTAACCAGTATATGATGTTGATATACAGAAATTAAATCTCCCAAATAAACACTTCCTTTAAATAAACGTAGATAGATTTTTTGCGGGTAAATGAAAAGTTGGAAATTAAGTGGAGTGTTTATAACTGTATTGGTATGGTGTATCACACCACCAAGATAGAGATTATTAAAATTCAATTGTGGCATATTATATCCACCATAAATATACCCATTGAAATTAGCATTCCTTCTTGTATTCGGAGCAGTTCCAATTAAAACAGGATAAGATGATACTTGAATAAACGGATAACTTCCATATTGGAGATATGTGTTAATATTAAAATATCCACTGACATATTCTGTTATATTTAAGCCAGGATGAGGTAATGAATTTTCCCCAGGTTTTTTACAAAATAAATGAGCCAGTTCAGGTTTTTCTTTTGCTATTGCCTCATAATGTGATTGTTCTTGTGCATACATATCGTTGGACTGTGCAAATATGGCTTCCAGTTCGTCTTTAGAAGGTACAACTAAGTTTTCTTGGTTCATGATATATCCCTCTCTGGTTAGAATAAATATGACTGTGTACGCAATATATCAGAAAATTTATTTTTAAATGATGAAGAATATAACCAATTATTTACTAATATTTATCAGTGACTGATTTTTGAAGTTAAATCGGATAATGACATGGAGAGTTTAATGATATAAATCGATAAATAAGCTGGAAAATAGAAGAGATAATTAAAATTTTAGGAAAATAAGGCCAGCATAATTATAATACTGACCTTAATTGTTAAATTATTGCATCAGTAACAGCATTTGTCAGTTTCGACAATTGCTCAGGCTGAATAATATAAGGAGGCATTAAATAGATTAAGCGTCCAAATGGTCTTATCCAAACCCCCTGTTGTACGAAATGATGCTGTAGAGAGGCCATATCAACAGGCTGTTTCATTTCTACAACGCCGATTGCACCTAATACCCGTACATCTTCAACCGTTTCGTGTGATTTCAGAGGCTGTAACTCTTTTTTTAACTGAGATTCAATTGACTGAATTCGTTGTTGCCACTGGCTCTCAGTAAGTAGTTTCAGGCTGGCGCTGGCAACGGCACAAGCCAGTGGATTGCCCATAAAAGTTGGGCCATGCATAAAACAGCCGGCCTCACTCTGGCTGATGATTTCTGCTACATGGCGAGTTGTTAACGTTGCGGATAACGTCATATAACCGCCCGTCAGTGCTTTACCTAAGCATAAAATATCTGGTTCGATATCAGCATGTTCACAGGCAAATAACTTACCCGTGCGGCCAAATCCAGTAGCAATTTCATCCACAATCAGCAAAATCTGGTATTCATGACAAAGCTGACGGACCTGACGCAGATACTCAGGGTGATAAATTCGCATTCCGCCCGCTCCCTGAACAATCGGTTCCAGGATGACAGCAGCGATTTCGTCATGATGCTGTTGTATCAATTGCCGGAAAGAAACGATATCTTCAGGCTGCCATTCACCATCAAAACGGGATTGAGGGGCATCCGCAAACAGATGATTGGGGAGATAGCCTTTATAAAGGCTATGCATTGAATTATCGGGATCACAGACTGACATTGCGCCAAAAGTATCGCCATGATAACCATGACGTAGTGTCAGAAATTTCTGACGTCTTTTCTCCTGTTTTTTCTCTTTGGCTTGCCAATATTGCAGCGCCATTTTCATGGCAACGTCCACGGCAACAGATCCGGAATCGGCCAGAAAAACACACTCTAATGGCACAGGGGTCATTGCCACTAGCTGTTTACACAGTTCAATAGCAGGTGGATGGGTAATACCGCCAAACATTACATGAGACATTTTGCCAATTTGCGTTGTTGCCGCTTCATTAAGCACAGAATGATTGTAGCCGTGGATGGCGGCCCACCATGAAGACATGCCATCAATTAACTTACGACCATCTGACAATACCAGTTCAACGCCGTTGGCTGAAACAACAGGATAAGTCGGCAGTGGATTGCTCATTGATGTATACGGATGCCAGATATGGCGCAGGTCAAATTCAATATCTGAATGATTCATGATAAATTTGTTGTAAACCTTTTTTAGTTTGTTTTAGTTGACATGATAGCGACGTTATTTAAACTGACAACATTTTTTACACTGGAGAAATTACTGTGAGTGAGCGTCAACAATGGACTATCAAACAGGCACAGGCGCTGTTTGATAAACCTTTTTTTGAATTATTGTTTCAGGCACAGCAGATACACCGCGAACATTTTGATCCACAGCAAGTACAGGTCAGCACACTTCTTTCAATAAAAACCGGAGCCTGTCCCGAAGACTGTAAGTATTGTCCACAAAGTTCCCGTTATAAAACGGGTCTGGAAAAAGAACGCCTGATGGAGGTGGAAAAAGTCATTGAATCTGCACGCAAAGCCAAAAATGCAGGTTCAACCCGTTTTTGCATGGGGGCAGCATGGAAAAACCCACACGAACGGGATATGCCTTATCTGGAGAAGATGGTCAAAGAAGTTAAGGCATTGGGCATGGAAACTTGTATGACACTGGGAATGTTGAACCCATCTCAGGCACAGCGTCTGGCAGAGGCGGGTCTGGACTACTATAACCATAACCTGGACACCTCGCCGGAATTTTACGGCAATATCATTACCACACGCAGTTACCAGGACAGGTTGGATACACTGGAAAATGTCAGGGACGTAGGCATTAAAGTGTGTTCTGGAGGTATTGTCGGCCTGGGTGAGGAAATTCGTGATCGGGCAGCATTATTGGTACAACTGGCAAACCTGCCGAAACCGCCTGAAAGCGTGCCAATCAACATGCTGGTAAAAGTTAAAGGAACGCCACTGGAAAGTAACGAAGACGTTGATCCATTTGACTTTATTCGTACCATTGCGGTGGCTCGGATCATGATGCCGAAATCTCATGTCCGCTTATCCGCAGGACGTGAACAGATGAATGAACAGACTCAGGCTATGTGTTTTATGGCCGGAGCCAACTCTATTTTTTATGGCTGTAAATTGCTGACGACTCCGAATCCGGAGGAAGATAAAGACCTGCAACTGTTCCGCAGATTGGGCATCAATCCTCAGCAGACAAAAACAGCATTCGGTGATAATCAGCAGCAGCAACACCTGACAGAAGCGATCATAAACAGTGCTGAAAATGAACAATTCTATAATGCGGCAATATGATGAATTGGTCAGATTTTATCTCCCGGAGTTTAGCCGAACGCCGGGGCACATCCTTATGGCGTAGCAGACAAGTCCATTTGGGTTCAGATGGACAACGCTTAGACACTCCTGATGGCCCGTATCTGAACTTTTCCAGTAACGACTACCTTGGGTTGAGTCAACATCCGCAAATTATTGCTGCCTGGCAACAAGGGGCGGAGCGGTATGGTGTAGGCAGCGGTGGTTCGGGGCATGTTACAGGTTATACCGCAGCTCACCATATGCTGGAGCAACAACTAGCGGAATGGCTTGGTTATTCCCAGGCTTTACTGTTCATTTCTGGTTATGCCGCTAATCAAGGCGTGATAGCGGCATTGATGGAAAAAGAGGATCGTATTATTGCTGATCGCCTGAGCCATGCTTCATTGATGGAAGCAGCGATGCAATCTCCAGCTCAACTGCGGCGCTTTCTGCACAATAATCCTGATTCTCTGAAACAGCATCTGGCAAAAGAGTGTGCAGGTAAAACATTCGTGGTCACCGAGGGCATTTTCAGTATGGATGGAGATAGCGCGCCACTTGATGTGATCGCACAGCAAACACAAGCTACGGGCAGTTGGTTACTGGTTGATGATGCTCACGGTATTGGTATTCGTGGGGATGAAGGACGGGGTAGTTGTTGGTTGCAGAATGTGAAACCAGAGCTTTTAATCGTCACATTTGGTAAAGCGTTTGGTTTAAGTGGTGCAGCTGTGCTGTGTGATGAACAGACCGCAGAGTACCTGATTCAATATGCCCGACACTTGATTTACAGCACGTCTATGCCACCTGCTCAGGCTGTAGCGCTTTCTGAAGCTGTGCGGCAAATCCGGGCTGGAGATGAATTACGCTACCGTCTGCAAAGTAATATCCGTTATTTTCGCCGTGAGGCGCAAAACTTACCTTTTTCCCTGATGGATTCTGAAACGGCTATTCAGCCTGTGATCATTGGTGATAATGAACGTTGTATCGCCTTATCCCACTCGCTTATGCAACAAAAATTTTGGGTAAAAGCGATTCTTCCTCCGACAGTGCCACCGGATAGTGCCCGCTTGCGTATCACTCTGACAGCAAATCATACCCGACAACATATTGATGCATTACTGGAGGTGTTGCGTGGTTCTGTCTGTTAAATGTGTTGATAAACAGGCGATTGCGGGAGCTTTTGGCAGGGCAGCCTCATGCTATGACACGGTTGCTAAGCTGCAACAACAAACAGGGGAATACCTGATGGAATTGGCTCGTGCAGAAAATACCGGTATGCGGGTATTGGACGCTGGTTGTGGCACAGGTTTTTTTAGTAACCGCTGGAAACAATGGGGTAAACAGGTTATCGCATTAGATCTGGCTGCCGGCATGTTAAACCATGCTCAGAGTCAACAAGCTGCTAACTATTACCTGCAAGGCGATATTGAGCATTTAGGGCTGGCAGATAGTAGTGTAGATATCTGTTTCAGTAACTTGGCTGTACAGTGGTGTAATGATCTGCCATGTGCATTACAGGAATTCCATCGTGTAACCCGTCCCGGAGGCCTTATTTTATTTTCCACTCTTGCACAGGGCTCACTGTGCGAGCTGGAAGCAGCATGGGAGCGCGTTGATTCTTATCGACACATCAATCAATTCCTGTCCTTGCAGGCAATCGCTGATGCGTGTCAACCGTATCGGCATCAATTTATACACAAGCAATATAGCCAGCATTATCCACAATTGCTGCTTTTATTGAATTCCTTAAAAGGTATCGGAGCTACACACCTTCATCGTGGCCGTCAACAGGGTTTGATGACGAGAAAACGCCTGAATGTTCTTTCAGAAGTGTATCCGAGAAATAATGGAAATTACCCATTAAGCTATCAAATTGCTTTTGGAGTCATTTACTGTGACAAATAAATACTTTCTTACCGGAACTGATACCGAAGTGGGTAAAACGGTTGTCAGTTGTGCCTTGTTACAAGCGGCAAATAAAAAAGGCTATCAAACTGCGGGTTATAAACCAGTGGCATCAGGCAGTGAAGTCACTTCGGAAGGGGTACGCAATAGAGATGCTTTAGCTTTGCAGTATAACAGTTCAGTATCTCTGTCTTATCAGGAAGTGAATCCATTCGTATTTGTGGAACCTACTTCTCCCCATATTATCAGTGCGGAACTCAATCAGCCGATCGAATTTACTGTGATGTCACAAGGCCTGGAAAAACTGGCGGTAAAAGCGAATTGGGTGTTAATTGAGGGGGCTGGTGGTTGGTATACACCGTTATCTGAAAACACCACTTTCGCAGATTGGGTGGTCCAGGAAAAACTGCCTGTGATCTTGACGGTAGGGATTAAATTGGGCTGTATTAACCATGCTGTCTTAACAGCAAAAGTTATTCAAGGTTCAGGTTTAGAATTAGTAGGTTGGGTTGCGAATGAAATAGAACCTGCTGGCAAGCGTCAGACTGAGTATTTAGCAACATTAAAACGGATGATTTCTGCACCCTTACTTGGTGTTATCCCCCATTTAAGCGACTCAGATAAAAAAAATAACATTGGAGAATATATAAATATTGATTTATTGGTTAACTAATTATTTATTCTCTGTTAGTTAAAATAGCCCATTGAATAAGTGGGTTCTTGTGGAGATGTCGATATAAAATACATTTTATTTTAACAATTATTGCCCTGTTTTTGTACAAAAAATAGCGTGAAACTATTTCAAAATAGTATGAAAACATTTCGCTATTGAAGAAATCCACAGAAGAGGATAACTCTGCAACCTCCCATACCTAATAGGATTTGTTGAGTTATCCACTGTTCCTGTGGATAACCTTGTGTATTAGGTTTAGAAAAGTAGTCTGACACAAGATGATACGCGGCTTGCGCAAGATTTGCTGTTATTCTCTCCTTTGAATTTTTTTTGTTTAAAATTAGTTGCTTATATAAAATCAATCCTTTTCAATGCCTCTTTATCATTCCCTGCTTTATCATTTCAGTAGCTAAAATGAAAATAGGAAAAAGTAAAATAGTTATCTGGGGATAAAAATAGCCTCAACTAATGTTAACTTAATGTTAATATCACCTTGCGGTTGTTTCTGCTCTTGGTTAACGGTCTGTCGGGTACAACTTTTGAATTGGGGACAATATTATTTTGCTGATCTACTTGAAGCTGGTTTTTTATCCAGTATTATAAGGGCGTTTTGGTTAGCATATATACGTGATGGATTTCAACGTGCAGTCAGCAAAGTTGTAACTTGAAAGATGAGTGTATAAGGCATGCAATGATATCGGGTGGAAGATGAGTAAAGAGACGAGCAAAGTATTCAAGTTATGTTCTGATTTCGAACCTGGCGGAGATCAGCCAGAAGCTATCCGAAAATTACAGGATGGGCTGGAAGATGGTCTTGCCCATCAGACGTTATTAGGGGTTACGGGATCAGGCAAAACATTCACGATAGCTAATGTTATTGCAAATATGAATCGACCAACGATGATTTTGGCTCCGAATAAAACATTGGCGGCTCAGCTCTATAGCGAAATGAAGGAGTTCTTTCCTGAGAATGCAGTAGAGTATTTCGTTTCTTACTACGACTATTATCAACCAGAAGCCTATGTGCCCAGCTCTGATACTTTTATCGAAAAAGATGCATCTGTGAACGAGCATATTGAACAGATGCGCTTGTCTGCAACAAAAGCTTTGTTGGAGCGAAAGGATGTTGTTGTGGTTGCTTCTGTTTCGGCAATTTATGGTTTGGGTGATCCCGATAGTTACCTGAAAATGATGCTGCATCTGACTAACGGGATGTTAATAGATCAGCGCGCTATCCTGCGTCGTTTGGCAGAATTGCAATATACGCGTAATGATCAGGCATTCCAGCGAGGAACTTTCCGTGTACGTGGTGAAGTGATTGATATTTTTCCTGCTGAATCAGATGAACATGCGTTGCGTGTTGAATTGTTTGACGATGAAGTAGAACGGCTTTCTTTGTTTGATCCGTTGACAGGGCAGGTACAATATAATGTTCCCCGTTATACTGTTTATCCTAAAACTCACTATGTAACACCACGTGAGCGTCTCCTTCAGGCGATAGAATATATTAAAGTTGAGCTAGATGAGAGACGTAAAGTTCTTCTGGCTTCAGATAAGCTGCTGGAGGAACAGCGTATAACCCAGAGAACCCAATTTGATCTGGAAATGATGAACGAACTGGGGTATTGCTCTGGGATTGAAAACTACTCCCGCTATTTGTCCGGCCGTGCTCCCGGAGAACCGCCTCCGACTTTATTCGATTACCTGTCAGCAGATGGTTTGTTGATCGTGGATGAATCCCACGTCACTATTCCACAATTGGGTGGTATGTATCGGGGGGATCGTTCTCGTAAGGAGACACTGGTGGAATATGGTTTCCGGTTACCATCAGCGTTGGATAACCGTCCGATGCGCTTTGAAGAATTTGAAGCTCTGGCACCACAAACCATTTATGTATCGGCAACACCCGGTCACTATGAACTGGAGAAATCCGGTAATGAAGTGGTTGAACAGGTGGTGCGTCCAACGGGTCTTATTGACCCAGAGGTTGAAGTTCGTCCAGTTGCGACTCAGGTTGATGACTTATTATCTGAAATTCGTGCCCGTGCAGCAAAAAATGAACGTGTGCTGGTAACCACTCTGACCAAGCGTATGGCGGAGGATTTGACAGAATATCTGGAGGAGCATGGCGAGCGGGTGCGTTATCTTCATTCTGATATTGATACCGTTGAGCGGGTGGAAATCATCCGTGATTTGCGTCTGGGAGAATTTGATGTACTGGTTGGGATCAACTTGTTACGTGAAGGTTTGGATATGCCGGAAGTCTCTTTAGTTGCAATTTTAGATGCCGATAAAGAAGGTTTCCTTCGGTCAGAACGTTCTTTGATCCAGACGATTGGGCGTGCTGCGCGTAACCTGCATGGTAAAGCAATTCTGTACGGTGATAAAATTACCGATTCTATGGCGAAAGCAATTAGCGAAACAGAACGTCGTCGTGCTAAACAACAGGCGTTTAACGAAGAGCACGGTATTACACCAAAAGGGTTGAATAAAAAAATCGGCGATATTCTGCAAATTGGTCAACCTGTTAATGGTAAAGGGAGAACTAAGACCAAAAACAGAGGTAAAGCAGATTTGGGGGGGGATGATTACCAGAAACTCTCGACGAAAGAATTGGAGAGTAAAATCCGCGAATTGGAAGAAAAGATGTACCAATATGCCCGGGATCTTGAATTTGAACAAGCGGCTAGCGTGCGCGATCAGGTTCAGACATTAAGAGCACAGTTTATTGTCAATTCTTAAATTGAAATGGAGAGTGAAATCATCACTCTCCATCGGCAATTTAGTTATGTAATCTGTAAAATAAGCCACTAGCGAATGAATTATCCCAGTTTTTGTAGTGTATCTTCTATCGCTTGCCGTAATAATTCGCGATCATGACGATAAGGTATATCCTGAGCTTCCAAAATTTGCTGTGTGATAATCTTGTCATTTACATTGCTGGTATCTGTGCATGGGCCAACAATGATTGCATTAATCATCTTGCGGCCAATCGTATTCTCTATCATATCGAGTTTATCTTTCAATGAGAGATCAGCAGCAGCGTGACTGAGTTCTTTTCCTAAATTACCGATATAAATCATATTGGCATTACTGCGCCGCAAGGATTGAGTTAAATCTTCTAACAGTAATACCGGCATCAAACTGGTGAAAAAACTACCGGGGCCGATTAGAATTAAATCAGCCTGTTCAATTGCTTCCAGGGCTTCTTTAGTGGCGTTAACATGGGGGTAAAGCATTAACTCTCGCGGAACACAATTTAGTTGGTCAATATTCACTTCACCATACACCGTATTTCCCTGATCATCTACGGCCATTAAATCAACGGATTGTTCAGACATAGGGATCAGATGAGCATTCACTTTCAGTAGATTGCGGATCAGATTAATCGCCTCAAGAGGCCGGACACTTAAATGATCCAACGCTTTCAACATCAAATTACCCAGATTATGTCCTGCCAGCTCGCCATTACCGCCAAACCGATACTCAAACATGGCTGAAGCAATAGTAGGTTCCGTAATCAACTGATTCAGGCAATTGCGGGT
Organism: Xenorhabdus sp. SGI246; assembly: GCF_040838225.1. Taxonomy (NCBI): domain Bacteria; kingdom Pseudomonadati; phylum Pseudomonadota; class Gammaproteobacteria; order Enterobacterales; family Morganellaceae; genus Xenorhabdus; species Xenorhabdus sp. SGI246. The sequence continues at coordinate 46,538 of NZ_JBFPEZ010000020.1, read as the reverse complement.
ATCTCCCCAAGCGATACCACCTTCGGAACGTCTTATTCTTCCGGTTGAGCCACCATTATCTGTTGTCGTGACAATACCAGTCAGCCGGGTACTGAGAGATGAGAGGGAAGACATGACGCGCCCAAGTCCGTGACCACCTCCGAGGGCAACAACACGATCCAAATCGGCTAATGTTCGGTTTCGCATAGGGTTCCTGTTACTGAATAAATACAATTGAATAAATTTTATGTAATCTATCATAAAGTATGACGTTTTGAGCAATTGCCATGATTTTATGTGGTTTTTATCAACTATTTTTCTGCATAAATAGAATGAATAGACGACAACAGTTTGATGTTGATGATATTTCTTAACTCGTTGTATATAAAGATATGTATTGGTAACGAAGTTAGCTTTTTATTGCTTTAAGCGTTAGAATCCACACCAAGACTTGGTTATTCACGTAAAAGTTTACATGATGACCAAGTTTGAAATTAACCCCTAGCCTCTGCATCTAAGTCTTTGCTGTGTAATTTTTACTAATTAGTTCTACCATAATAAGTAGTTCTACCATAAATAGTTCTATCAAATGGATACCACATCGATATGATGCTTTGGCCGTGGCTCTTGAGTCACCAGGGTGCAAGGCAGAAATGCCTGCATCCCCCATGATTGGAAGGTGTTATAGTGGAACAACTCATAGATATGTTCTCCCGCAAGTTTTACTACTTGAGGCTATCGATCACTGATGTATGTAACTTTCGTTGCACCTATTGTCTGCCCAATGGTTACCAACCTAACAGTTTTCCCTCTAAGGAACACAAATCATTTCTGACCCTGCCGGAGATCCGTCGTATCAGTCGTGCATTTGCTGAGCTTGGCACAGAGAAGATCCGTCTGACCGGAGGAGAACCCACTATGCGCCGTGATTTTTGCGATATTATTGCGACGGTGCATGAAAATCAGCAGATTAAAAAAATTGCTGTCACAACTAATGGCTACCGTATGGAGCGTGAGGTTGCTCGCTGGAAAAAAGCTGGCCTTACAGCAATCAATGTAAGTGTGGATAGTCTCGATCCCCGCCAATTTTACGCTATTACCGGACAGGATAAGTTTTTTCAGATTATGCGTGGCATTGATGCAGCCTTTGAAGCGGGTTTCAGCACAGTAAAAGTTAATTCGGTGTTGATGAAGAATATCAATGATACCAGCCTGCCAGCTTTTCTTGATTGGATAAAGCACCGTTCAATTCAATTGCGCTTTATCGAGTTGATGGAAACGGGAGAAGGGAGTGCAATTTTTCAGCGTCATCATCTTTCCGGTGATGTGATTCGACGCCGTTTACTTCAACAAGGTTGGCAGCAGCAGCAGCGAGCACGTAGTGACGGGCCGGCTCAGGTGTTCAGGCATGCAGACTATCAGGGAGAAATCGGCTTGATCATGCCGTATGAAAAAGATTTCTGTCAAAGTTGTAATCGCCTGCGTGTTTCCGCTATTGGCAATCTTCACCTGTGCCTGTTTGGTGAACAGGGGATCCCCTTACGTGATTTATTATCCGATGACACATCACTTAATGATTTGAAATTACGTATTCAGGGCGGGTTGCGTCATAAACGTGAAACGCATTTTCTGCATCAGGGGAATAGTGGCATTACCCCTAATCTTTCTTTTATTGGCGGTTAATTTAACGGCTCAATTTATTTTCAGGAGCAAGCATGTCCCAATTAACTCATATCAATACTGCGGGTGAAGCTCATATGGTGGATATTTCTGCCAAAGCAGAAACTGTGCGTGAGGCCAGAGCGGAAGCTTTTGTTGAAATGCAGGCCGAAACGCTGGCTATGATTGTGGCTGGCGATCATCACAAAGGGGATGTTTTTGCAACGGCCCGTATTGCAGGTATTCAGGCAGCGAAGCGGACTTGGGAATTAATTCCCTTATGTCATCCTTTGTTACTCAGCAAAGTTGAGGTTCAATTAGAGGCACAAACAGAGCATAACCGCGTCAGAATTGAATCCTGTTGTCGTCTGGCAGGCAAAACCGGGGTGGAAATGGAAGCCCTGACAGCCGCTTCCGTAGCAGCACTGACAATTTACGACATGTGCAAGGCAGTACAAAAAGATATGGTTATCGGGCCCGTACGTTTACTGGAAAAAAGTGGTGGAAAATCGGGAAATTTTAAGGTGGAAAAATGATAAAAGTTCTGTTTTTCGCTCAAATCCGTGAGTTGGTGGGAACCGATTATCTTGAAGTGCCCAATGAATATCCAACGGTGGCCCATCTTCGTCAGGCGCTACTTGAAAAAGGCGAGCTCTGGAAATTGGCATTGGAAGAAGGCAAATTGCTGGCATCTGTGAATCAATCTTTTGTTCATGCTGAATATCCTCTGCGTGATGGTGATGAAGTAGCATTTTTTCCACCTGTTACAGGAGGATAAGCGTGAAAAATATACGGATTTGTGTCCAGAAAGAGGTATTTAATGTTGGAGCAGAATACCAATGGCTGGCTCAGTGTGATGAAGATGGTGCGGTCGTGACCTTTACAGGCAAGGTGCGTAACCACAATCTTGGCGATAATGTCCGGGCGTTAATATTAGAACACTATCCGGGCATGACGGAAAATATGTTGCAGAAGATTGCTGAGGAAGCTCGCCAGCGTTGGCCATTACAACGTATCAGCATTATTCATCGTATTGGAAAGTTATATCCGGGGGATGAAATTGTATTTGTCGGCGTAACAAGTGTCCATCGCAGCATGGCTTTTGCTGCGGCTGAATTTCTGATGGATTATTTGAAGACTCAGGCTCCTTTTTGGAAAAAAGAACTCCTTACTGATGGAGAGCGCTGGGTGGAAGCAAAGGAAAGTGATCGGGAAGCTGCCAGTCGTTGGTTAACTCAATGATATAAAATCAGAAAAAATACATCAGTGGAGTATTTTGCGAACTATCTCTAAAACTGGGTAAAGAAATAATATGTCACTAAAATTGTCATTAATTGGCAGATGGTTTTGTTCATGTTTTATGCTAATGTATAGCATTTGAAATAGATTGTTTATTTTTAACAGTCTTAACCCTTAAACATTGTCATAAAAGGTACTCGTCATGGACCGATATCAACGTTCTAGTGGTTCGATTGTCCAGCAAGCTGGTTCAGGTATACAAACTTATATGGCGCAAGTCTATGGCTGGATGACTTGTGGTCTGTTGTTAACCGCATTTGTTGCATGGTATGTGGCAAATACGCCAGAAATTTTATATGCCATCTTCAGTAACTCTATCGTATTTTATGGTTTGATCATTGCCCAACTTGCATTGGTCTTTGTGCTGTCTGGTCTGGTGCATAAAATGAGTGGTGCTCTGGCGACAGGGTTGTTTATGCTCTATTCCATGCTAACCGGGCTGACGTTATCCAGTATTTTTGTCGTTTACACCAGTAGCTCTATTGCCAGCACTTTTGTTATTTCGGCAGCGATGTTTGGTGCACTGAGTGTCTATGGTTATACCACGAAGCGTAGCTTGAGCGGTTTAGGCAGTTTCCTGTTTATGGGGCTAATCGGTATTGTACTGGCTTCTCTGGTCAATATCTGGCTAAAAAGTCCGGCTCTGATGTGGGCTATTACCTATATTGGGGTTCTGATCTTTGCTGGTTTGACTGCTTACGATACTCAGAAACTGAAAGAAATGGGTGCTGAGCTGGATGTCAATGATAAAGAGAACCTGCGCAGATACTCCATTACTGGTGCACTAACGCTGTATCTGGACTTTATCAACCTGTTCCTGATGCTGTTGCGTATTTTGGGTGATCGTCGTTAATTGCCCACGGCTTAGATTTTTGATGAAAAAGACCTTGTCTGATACAGGGTCACATTGTGAATAGCCCCTAAACCTCATTATTTAAAGTAATGAGGTTTATTTTTTATAGAATAATTGGCATACAAATAATTATCCTATATACCATCAAAATATGGTCAACAAAGCGGTAACTTGAGGTGCGATAGCAGGACAGTGGCACAGAATGTATGATATATAGCTTAGCTCTAATGCGAAGGTATGAACGTAAACTCACGAGCGAAAGTATACCTGTTAAACTTAATAATCCCGGTAAAAACGAATCTATTGAATCTAATGTTATTAGGAAAGTGATTACTTATAATAATTCAATTTTTCTAAAGAGAAAAAGAGATATTGAAAAGTTATTAGGTGTTTATAAAAAATAATAACGGGTGTCACTCTATAGAATATGTGCTAATTCATTTAAAGAAAAAATAGTTAATTCACTTATATGGGCATTTGTTATTACAACAGTATAAAAGTAATCTAAAACATCACGCAATCTTACTCCGAAATAACCGATAAGCGATTCCATTTGTAGTGACAATAATCAGCAATAATGGCCATAAACTATGCCAAATAACCGAAAAGTCAGCACCTTTTAAATAAATCTGCTTGGTTATATCTGTAAAATGTCGAATTGGGTTTATCCACGTTATGTTTTGCAACCAGACTGGCATATTCTCGACGGGAGATATATAACCAGAGAGCAAAATAGCTGGCATTATAAACACAAACACACCGATGAAAGCCTGTTGTTGAGTTGAACAGATGGCGGAGATAAGGAGGCCAAATCCAACCAACGACAATCCATAAACCAGAATACAACCATAAAATAATAACAGTGAACCGGAGAAAGGGATCTGGTAACACAATGTTCCAATCAGTAAAACGATACTTGCCTGAATCGTTGCTACAACTAACGCTGGAATGGCTTTGCCAATAAAAATCTGCCAGGTAGTCAGCGGGGAAACCAGTAATTGATCCAATGTTCCCTGTTCTCTTTCACGGGCAACGGAAAGGGCAGTAACGATAAGAACACCAATAGTCGTTATCATGGCAACCAAAGATGGAACGACAAACCATTTGTAATCCAGATTGGCGTTATACCAGTTACGAATGATCAACTCACTGTTATTGAGACTCGGTGCATTACCCAGTAATTCTTTCTGGTAATCCATTACAATTTGTTGAAGGTAATTAGCGGCAATTTGTGCACTGTTTGAATTACGTCCATCCAGCAGGACTTGAATTGAAGTAGGGGTATGGCTGGCGAGATGGGCACTGAAATTTTGTGGGAAACGGACCAGTAACAGGGCATCACGATTATCCAATGTTGGGCGGATTTCTTGTGAACTGTTCAACATAATAACATCAGGAAAGGCTTTCGATTTAGCTAGCCGCTGGGTTAATTCAATGGAAGCCCGTCCTTTGTCTTCATCATAAATTGCAATAGTAGCGTTTTTTACTTCCAGTGTAGCAGCCCACGGAAACAGGCTCATCTGGAAGATCACGGGTAAGATCAGCGTGGCTCGTGTCTTAGGATCTCTCAGGAGAGACTGCAATTCTTTCATGACGAGTGTATATAGACGATGAAACATGTTCTTTCCTTTTAATCCAGATGCCGGCGGGTTTTCCATGCAGTCAGGCTAATAAACACGATGGCACTGGCAATCAGAAACAGCAAGTTTGTGATTAAAACAGTACCGACATTACCTACTAAAAATAGCGTCTGTAAGCTGCTGACAAAATAACGAGCAGGAACGATATAAGTGAATACCTGAATCAAAGCTGGCATGCTGTTAATTTCAAACACAAAGCCGGATAGCATAATCGCTGGCAAAAAGGCGGTATTCAGGGAAATCATTGCGGCATTAAACTGATTGCGTGTGACCGTTGAAATAAATAATCCCATTCCCAAAGCTGTAGCAAGATACAGGCTGGAAATCAAAGCGAGTACCCAGAGGGAACCATGATAAGGAATGCCCATAATAAACACAGCGAATACCATGCAAAGCACCATAACGAAAGAGCCCAGAACCTGATAAGGCAATAACTTAGAAAGCAACAGTTCGGTTCGGGTAACCTGGGTGGATAAAAGGGCCTCCATGGTGCCTCGTTCCCATTCACGTGCGACAACCAGAGAAGTAAGGATTGCGCCAACGACTGTCATGATAATTGAAATAGCACCGGGGATTAGGAAATGTTGGCTGATAGCGGCAGGATTAAACCAATAACGAACTTGCATATCAATCAATGGAGTCGTTGAAACGCCACGATCCTGACTTTGTTGCTGTAACCAGATTTGCCAGATACCTTTAGCGTAGCTTTGCACAAAATTGGCGATATTGGGTTCACTACCATCTGTGATTACCTGAATCGGAGCATGATCGCCGACACGAGCAAGCCGGGCATCGAAATTAACCGGAATAACAATAATGCCGCGGATTTCACTCGCCTGTATTTTATTGATTAAAAGTTGGCGATCATTGCTGATTGTGGCATCGATATAAGGCGATCCTATAAATGCGTGCACCAACTCGCGGGCATCTTCGCTTTGTTGCTCCATCAAAATTCCGAGGCGAAGTTTGCTGGAATCAAGGTTGATCCCATAACCAAAAATAAACAGTAATATGATTGGAATAACCACAGCAATTAAGGTACTACTGGGATCGCGGATAATCTGTTTGCTCTCTTTAATACAAAGTGCTTTTAATCGCCGCCATGAAAAACTGACTGCTTTTTGAGTAGAGGGAATAGAGGCAGGATGATTCTGTTCAATGCCATTCATTGCAGCTCCTTATCATAGTTCACCACGAGATCGATAAAAACATCTTCCATGGAAGGATTAGGGCGGTCAGTGGCTGATATTTGTTGTTTCAGCTCATCGGGTGTACCTGCTGCAATTAACTTTCCGCGAAAAACCAGCCCGATACGGTCACAATACTCTGCTTCATCCATGAAATGTGTCGTTACCATCACAGTCACACCTTTATCCACCATACCGTTGATATGCAGCCAGAATTCACGACGAGTCAGTGGATCAACGCCCGAAGTGGGTTCATCCAAAAAAAGAATATCCGGTTCATGCATCAGGGCGCAGGCGAGGGCAAGGCGCTGTTTAAAGCCGAGTGGCAAGCTGTCGGTAGTTTGGTACAGAATTGGCTTCAGACTAAAAGCACTGATCATATCTGTCATTTTTTTCTGTTGATGGCGGCCACTCAAACCATAAACACCGGAAAAGAATTTCAGGTTTTGTTCTACAGTTAAGTTACCATAGAGTGAAAATTTTTGAGCCATATAACCGAGACGCTGGCGAGCTTTACCTGAACTGGTTTTTAAATCCATGTTCAGTACCAGCGCATTGCCGTGAGTGGGAAGCATTAATCCGCACATCATTTTGAATGTCGTCGATTTCCCGGCTCCATTCGGTCCCAGTAAGCCGAAAATCTCCCCGCGTTTCACCTGAAAGTTCACATGATCTGTCGCAGCAAAATCCCCGAATTTTTTTGTCAGGTTACGGGCTTCTATCACGATTTCTGTCGGATTCGGTGGGATTTGGGGCATGATTTCTGCCAGCTCTGAGCGGTGGGAAGGGCCACCACCTAAGAGGTCGATAAAGGCATCTTCAAAACGTGGTTCGGCATCCAGAATTTCTACATCGGGTAAACCTAGTTGCTGAAGTAACTCATCTTTATCTGCATCCGCTTTTAAAATTAAACGGAGATATTTGCCCTGGATCACACCATCAGTCACTTGTGGCAAGGTGAGTGCATGTTGCAGTGTTTTTCGGCGGGAGTCAGGTTCGATATCAAGCAGAAAAGAGCGTCCGACAATACTTTGGGTTAATTTCTGTGGTTGGCCGCGATAGAGTAATTCTCCCTGATTCAGTAACAAAACATCAGGGCATAACTCAGCCTCATCCAAATACGAGGTGCTCCATAAAATCAACATGCCATCGGAAGCGAGTTCATGCACCATCTGCCATAATTCCCGCCGGGCAATGGGATCTACGCCAACACCGGGTTCATCAAGCAATAACACTTTTGGGCTGCCGACCAATGTACAAGCAAGCCCTAGCTTTTGCTTCATTCCGCCAGAAAGTTTACCTGCCAGCCTGTCAGTAAAACGTGTTAAATCAGTGAAGGTCAGTAACTTTTGGAAGGTGATTTTTCGTTCCTCTCCAAGTACACCGCGGAGATCAGCATACAAGTTGAGATTTTCTAATACGGTTAAATCTTCATACAGACCGAACTTTTGCGGCATATAGCCAAGCTCAGAACGAACTTCAACACTGTCTTTAATGGGATCAAGCCCCATGATTTCAATATTGCCACTATCAGGTTTTAATAACCCTGCCAGCATTCTTATCAGTGTGGTTTTTCCTGCTCCATCCGGGCCGACAAGACCCGTTACAGAACCCCCGAAGATTTCTGCATTCAGATGGGATACAGCGGGTTTTTCTAACCCTGGAAAAATTTTCTCCACACCGTTCAGTTTTATCGTATATTCTGAACTGGTCATATTTCAGCCTTACTTGTGTGGTTCAGTAAAACGTAATGTGACAGGCATTCCTTGTTTCAACCCCTCATCGGGATCGCTGACAATAATGCGCAATCGGTAGACCAGATCGGTTCTTAAATCCGGGGTTTCAACATTTTTGGGGGTAAATTCAGCAGTCGGAGAAACAAAGCCAATTTTACCGTGATAGGGTTGGTTTTTCCGCCCATCGGTATAAATCAGGATATCGCGTCCTGCCACCGCCTGATTGAGGTTAGGTTCATTGATATATGCTCTGATCCAGACCGGACTAGTCAGTGATAGCGTAAGTACTGTATTTCCGGCGGCCAGAATAGTCCCTGGTTCAATGGCTCTGGTAAGAATAATGCCGGCGGATGGTGAAATAAGGCGGGTATCTTGTAAATTGAGTTCAGCTTGTGCAACAGTTGCTTCGGCCTGTGCGAGTTGTGCTTTAACGGCGGCGATTTCTTCTTTGCGATACCCTGCTTCAAACTGACGTAATTTATCTTTTGCGGCTTGATAAGCGGCCAATGCCTGACGTTGCCCTGTTCTGGCGTTTTCCAGATCATTGGCTGAGATCATTTTACGTTGCCATAATTCCTGTTGACGTTTCAGAAAACTATCAGCAAAGCGGAATGCTGACTCTTTCTGAGCAACTTCGGCGCGTACCTGAGCGATTTCTTCAGAGCGATAACCCGCTTCTGTTTTGGTAAGATTTGCCCTGGCTGCATCGCGATTTGCTTTAGCTTGATTCAATGCATTATTAAAAGGGGTGTTATCGAGTTGACCAAGGAGCTGTCCTGTGGTGATGGTATCTCCTTCATCCACTAGCAGATTTTCTAATTTACCACTAACCCGAAAGCCAAGGTTGACAGTTCTGACATCAACATTGCCATATAGGGTTAACTCTTTGTCATTCTTCTCCTGATAATAATAAAGACTAATAACACCGATAATCATGATGATCGCCAATAGGACAAGAGCAAACTTTTTAGTGTTCATACTACTATCCCTTATGCGTTATTAAATTTTCAAATTATGCTGTTTTTTGGTTGTTTTTTCGCAACCCATTAAGCAAGACATTAATGTGTTGAGTCAAAACCTGGTTAATTAATTCGTACTCTTTGGTGCCAATATTATCCCAACCAGTTTGGCGTAATAGTGCTTCTCGTGCCAGCCGGAAAGAGAGGATCTCGCCTAATAAGGCATGAGTATGGATTTGTGTTGAAATTTTTCTTTCATCAACACCGATATAATGGGCGATCAACTTATTCAGGCGAGAGTAAATTGGGGCAAGCCCTTGTTCATGGATGACGTTATAAGCTTCTGTCGGTGTCAATTGCTCATGTGACATAATGCGACTGAGATTCATACTGCTTTTATCGAAAATAAGACGGTTATAGCTAATCAAGCCTTGATGAATAAATGCCAATATCTGGTCTTGTGAGTAAGGTTGAGGAGTGGTGATAAAAAATTGATCAATAGTTTTAATCAGCAGAGAAAATTCAGCTTTTAGTCTGTCTGCAATATGGTGTGCGACGGCGAGGTATAACCCTTCTTTGGAACCAAAATAATAAGCGATAGCAGCAATATTCTGTTTTGCGTGTTGGGCAATATGACGAGTGGTTGCACCTTCCAGACCTGATTTACCAAAAATTTCTAATGCAGATTCAAGAAGTTGTTGTTTAGCTTGTTCACCTCGTAAAGTCTGAGCCGTTTTCGCTGCCATGTTAAGAAATATCCTGTGATAAAAATTGCTGAAATGGTTATAAATATATCAATCGTATGATTAACTTTAAAGCCATAGCCACTGGATTTCAAGATGTAGTCAACAAAGCTAAATTTGCACGACAAACGACAAAAGAGTATAAAACAGGCTGATGTAAATTTACTTGTGTGCTCATGCTGATTGAAAAAACATATCTGTTATAATGCCATGCTTATGGTGCATTGCAGTTTGTGTAATTTCTTTTGCGGTTTAATCGCGTCTGTTTTTTCTTCCCATAAAACTGCCCCTGAATTGATATCAGGAATGGTGAAGTCCGGAGTATTTCTTATTTATGAATTTTGAGTCACTCGGCTTGTCGGCTGATATTTTGCGTGCCATTGAAGAACAAGGCTATGCAGAACCTACCCCTATTCAGCAACAGGCAATTCCTGTTGTGCTATCTGGTAAAGATCTCCTGGCTAGTGCCCAGACAGGAACGGGGAAAACGGCGGGTTTTACTTTACCTGTCTTGCAGTTATTGATCGAATCTCCCATTCAATCCAAAGGGCGTCGTCCGGTCAGGGCATTAGTCCTGACACCAACCCGTGAATTAGCCGCACAAGTCGGTGAAAATGTGCGTAATTATAGCAAATATCTCCGATTGCGTTCATTTGTAGTATTTGGTGGGGTTAGCATCAATCCACAAATGATGAAATTACGTGGTGGAGTCGATATTTTGGTCGCCACACCGGGCCGTTTGCTGGATCTGGAACATCAAAATGCCGTGGACTTATCCCGTGTGGAAATTCTGATTTTGGATGAAGCCGACCGCATGTTGGATATGGGATTTATTCATGATATCCGTCGGGTACTGAACAAACTGCCCGCTAAGCGTCAGAACTTACTGTTTTCAGCCACATTCTCTGATGAAATCAAAAATCTTGCTAATAAATTGCTGCGTGATCCGGTTAGTGTGGAAGTCGCTCGTCGTAACTCGGCTTCTGAACAGATCGATCAGTCTGTCCATTTTGTGGACAAGAAACGCAAGGGAGAATTGCTTTCTTATATGATTGGCAGCCAAAACTGGCAGCAGGTGTTGGTATTTACCCGCACTAAACATGGTGCGAACCGTCTGGCAGAACAACTTAATAAGGATGGTGTTACTGCGGCGGCTATTCATGGTAACAAGAGTCAAGGAGCCAGAACTCGTGCATTGGCCGATTTTAAAGCAGGCCGGATACGAGCATTGGTCGCAACGGATATTGCTGCTCGTGGATTGGATATCGACCAATTGCCTCATGTTGTTAACTATGAATTACCTAATGTTGCAGAGGATTACGTACATCGTATTGGCCGCACGGGTCGCGCAGAAGCTACAGGACAGGCAATATCACTGGTATGTGTTGATGAGCATAAGCTATTAAAAGATATTGAACGCTTGCTGAAACGGGAAATTCCACGTATTGCGATTCCTGGTTATGAACCTGATCCTTCCATTAAGGCAGAGCCTATTCAGAATGGACGCAACGGGCGCAGTAATCAATCTCGTGGTCAGGATCAGCGAAACAGTAACAAACAGGATGGTCAACAACATCATAGCCGTAACTCACGTGATAGCCGTAACCCACGTGATAGTCGCAACCCACGTGGCAAAGGCGCATCATCACAGCCGCGCCGTCATCGTAGGCCAGTCAAAGCGGTAGCAGGAGAGTAATTCCATGCGTGTTTTGCTGGCTCCGATGGAAGGGGTTTTGGATTCATTGGTTAGGGCGTTGTTGAGTGAGGTCAATGAATATGACCTTTGCATTACCGAATTTTTGCGTGTAGTGGACCGCTTGTTGCCAGTGAAATCTTTTTACCGTTTATGTCCTGAATTGCATCATCAGAGCAGGACTCCATCGGGTACGCCGGTCAGGATACAGCTTTTGGGGCAATATCCTGAATGGTTGGCTGAAAATGCGGTCAGGGCGGTGGAATTGGGATCGTGGGGAGTTGATTTAAACTGTGGCTGTCCTTCCAAAGCAGTTAATGGTAGTGGAGGAGGGGCCACGTTACTGAAAGATCCTGAACTTATCTATCGTGGTGCTAAAGCCATGCGAGAAGCTGTACCGGCAGAATTGCCGGTTACAGTCAAAGTACGTCTAGGGTGGGATTCCGATGCCCGTCAGTTTGAAATTGCGGATGCTGTTCAGCAAGCTGGTGCAACGGAATTGGTTGTACATGGGCGTACTAAGGAAGATGGCTATAAAGCAGAATGCATAAATTGGCAGGCAATTGGAGGGATCCGCCGACGCCTTACTATTCCGGTGATCGCTAATGGTGAAATATGGGATTGGCAGAGTTCACAGGAGTGTATCAACGTTACCGGGTGTGATTCGCTAATGATTGGACGTGGTGCGCTACATGTGCCGAATCTAAGCCGTGTTATTAAATATAATGAACCGAAAATGGCATGGCATGAGGTGCTCCAACTCCTGCAAAAGTATATCTGGCTGGAAAAACAAGGAGATACAGGCATATATCATGTCACACGTATCAAGCAATGGCTTGGTTATCTACGCAAAGAATATGATGAAGCTGATGAACTATTTATGCAAATCAGAGTATTGAAAACTTCGTCTGCTATATCTGAAGTTATTTCTTTATCCGTAGAGAGTGGTTTGTATGTATAATTAATTAAAGTGGCAGTGCAATTTTTATTATATACCTTTCTTCACACTACATATCGAACGTAGAAACTTGACCTTATTTAACTGAATTTAAAGGCTAAATAGTAAAGTATTGGGTTATTCAGAATCACTGAAAATGCACGATAAAGTCATTGGTGCCTTTATCGAAACAACATATTATGTTGGCGGTCGATCAGCAGGTTGAATACATGACCTTACTCTGTAATTCACTGAAGGAAATGACAATGAAATTAGAAACACTGTCCATCCATGCCGGTTACTCACCTGACCCTACAACCAAAGCCGTTGCAGTCCCAATCTATCAAACAACGTCCTACTCTTTTGATGATTCCCAGCATGGTGCTGATTTATTTGATTTAAAAATTGAAGGCAACATTTATACCCGCATCATGAACCCAACTAATGATGTATTGGAAAAACGTATCGCTGCTTTAGAAGGAGGGATTGGGGCGCTTGCAGTTGCTTCTGGCATGGCAGCAATCACCTACGCCATCCAGACGATGACTGGCTTGGGAGATAACATTGTTTCCGTAGCAAAATTGTATGGTGGAACTTATAACTTAATGGCACACAATTTACCGAGTATTGGGATTGAAGTTCGTTTCGCTGATCATAACGATTTTACTACCCTTGAAGCGATGATTGATGAAAAAACCAAAGCCGTCTTTTGCGAAACCATCACCAATCCAAGCGGAAATATTGTTGATATCCGGGCATTAGCTGATATTGCCCATCGGCACGGCATTCCGCTTATTGTCGATAATACTGTTGCAACACCTTATTTGTGCCGCCCGTTTGAACATGGTGCGGATATTATCATTCACTCTCTGACCAAATATATCGGCGGTCATGGAACTTCTATTGGTGGAATAATTGTTGATTCAGGCCAATTTTCTTGGGCAGAACATCAAGATCGTTTTGCGGTTTTAAATACACCGGACCCTTCCTATCACGGTATAAACTATATCGAACATTTTAGTTCCGCGGCGTTTATCGCTCGCTGCCGTGTCGGGCAACTGCGTAGCACTGGTGCGGCACTTTCCCCTTTTAATGCCTTCTTGATCCTACAAGGTCTTGAAACATTAGCTCTTCGTATGGAGCGCCATACTGAAAATGCCCTGAAAGTTGCTCAGTATCTGGAACAACATTCTCAGGTTTCCTGGGTGAATTACGCAGGGTTGCCGGCACATCCTGAATATGATTTGGCTGTTCGATATATGGATGGTAAATCGTCTGCCATTATCTCTTTCGGTATCAGAGGAGGGGAAAAAGCAGCGATTCGCTTTATTGATACCCTGCAATTGATTATACGTTTGGTTAATATTGGTGATGCAAAATCATTGGCTTGTCATCCGGCGTCCACAACTCACCGCCAACTGAATGATGAAGAATTAGTAAAAGCTGGAGTGTCACGTGATCTGATCCGTCTATCTATCGGAATCGAACATATTGATGACATTATTGCCGATCTTGCACAAGCACTGGATGCAGCAAAATAATTTTCAATACTATTTGAATAAAAGCCTAAATTGGATAGGCTTTTATACTATTATGAGAGTATATGGATTTTGATGATAAATAAAATTATTTATATTAATTAATCCATTTTTTTATTTTTTATCTTATTCTGATTTTTTATAAATATTATTTATGATAATTTTCAGTCGATCTACAAGTTGTATTATTTACAAAAATTAGAACTGGCTAATTTATGATAATGCTTAATCTGGAAAAATTAATACTGATATTAAATTAATTAGTGCCGATTTTTAATATCAGCGAATTCTATAAATATCACTCATTACTTACAAATACCTTATCTTTTACTATTTGCAATTCTTTTATTTAGTGTCTTAAATTAGGACGTAGAATTAAGAAAATTTCAGTAAGATCATCCCATAGCTACTTTTAGCTATTAACTAATATTAACTCTTAATTAACTAATAAATTCAGGAGGTTGGATATGGGTATCTTGTCATGGATTATCTTTGGTTTAATTGCTGGAATTATAGCAAAGTGGATTATGCCGGGAGATAATAGCAGTGGTATCATTATGACGGTGATTCTGGGGATCATTGGTGCGGTTGTTGGTGGTTATATCAGTACTTTCTTTGGTATGGGAAAAGTAGATGGTTTTAACTTGGGAAGTTTCGCTATTGCAGTTATTGGCGCATTAATCGTTCTGTTTATATACCATAAAGTTTCTAACTAATCGATTGGCAAAAGTAATAGGTTTAATTTGGTTGATATCATATGGTCGATAGAAAAAAGTATTAGAAAAAGGGCATAATACTTTAATGCCCTTTCTAATTTCGATGTGTTTATACTCTATCAAACAGATCTCTACTTTTCTAATGGAAGCATATCATCCGCTCCCCATTCAGCCCAGGAACCATCATAGAGTCCTGCTGTTTTATAGCCTATTATATCAAGCCCTAATACTAAAACGGCTGCTGTCATACCAGAGCCACAACTGGTAATAATTGGTCGATTTAAATCGACGCTTTGATGTTGAAAGATTTGTTCGATTTCATCTGGCGATTTATAACGTCCGTTCTCAATTAATGCTGTCCACGGGACATTTTTGGCACCAGGAATATGACCCATTCTTAAACCGGGACGCGGCTCTGGTACTTTGGCCTGAAAACGATCTTCCGTTCTGGCATCAATAAACTGTGTCGGCGCCTTGCTTTGCAGGGCATCAAGGATCTGTTGTTGGGAAAAAACATATTCAGGCGTAAATTGAATATTGAATTTCTGCGGCTGGCGGTTGACTGCTCCTGATTCCGTTGGATAACCTGCCTGTAGCCAGCCTTGTAAGCCACCTTCCAGAATACGGATATGCTGAGCACCAAAAATCTTAAACGTCCACCATGCACGAGGGGCAGAAAACATGTTCCCTTGATCGTAAATCACTACCAAATGATTTTCACTGATCCCCATTGTGCTGGCAGCCAACTGGAAAGTTTCTGGCTCCGGTAGCATATGTGGTAATTCGGTTTGGAGATTAGCTATTTTATCAAGATCAAAAAACTGGCTGCCTGGGATATGGTTTTCCACCCACTTCTGATAATAATCGATAGCTTGGGTTGGCATAGGAGCACTGGCATCAATAATGACGACATTCTCATCATTGAGATGTTCGCTTAACCACTGTGGAGTCACAAAATATTCATTGTTCATAAGCTTCCTCATCTGATGTGCAATGTCAGATATTGCATACATTATGCTGTTTAGTTCAGATACTGTTAAGTTCAGGGGTTGCGATAAATTTGAAAGTGTATTGATGACTATTGTTGTTTTGTTGATGTACTTTCTTGTTGTACTGCTTCCTGCTGTATTTGCTCTTGCTGTGCTTGTTGAGGTTCTTTTGTTGATGCTATTGAACGGTTATACATATTCATTCCTGCTAAAATAATGCCGCCAATGGAGCCAAGAGTGAATAATACGATAATAATAAGCAGGATTTTTTTCATATTTGTTCTCAATAACGTTCTTGGTTACAAGGTTTTTTAGTTACAAGGTTTTTGTCACATAGAAAGCCAGCAGTATATAGGCTTCTGCATTCCAGACAAGCGATATACCCTCCACTTTTAAAAGCGGTTTCTAATAATTACGATACCAGGCTGATCTGATAGCAACTCTGTGGGAGAATAGTGTTCCAATTTTTATGCAGCAAAACTCATGGCACTTTCCAATTCAATAAAAACTCAAATCAGCCAATGGTATAAGGCACTATCCATCCATATCAACGGCTTCGTTCCAAGAGCTCCGCAGCGTCAGATGATTGCAGAAGTAGCAAGAACATTGGCTGGTGAAGAAGGGCGGCATTTAGTGATAGAAGCGCCAACAGGTGTGGGAAAAACGCTGTCTTATCTTCTCCCCGGTATTGCTGTCAGTCGGGCGGAACAAAAGCCACTGGTGGTAAGTACAGCTAATGTCGCCTTACAAGATCAGATTTACAGCAAGGACTTACCATTATTGCAAAAGATTATTCCCGATTTGAAATTTACCGGGGCTTTTGGTCGTGGGCGTTACGTTTGTCCGCGTAATCTGGAAGCTCTCTGTGCTGCTGATGGAGAGCAAATTGATTTGATGTTTCTGATGGAAGATCAGACAACGATTGCTAATAGTGAGGAACGGGAGCTGTGCCGCCGATTACGCAATGATTACGCAACTTCTGTTTGGGATGGCTTACGCGACCACCATAAACTGGCATTGTCGGATTCATTATGGTTAAAGATCAGCACGGATAAAATGAATTGTCTGGCGAGAAATTGTCAGTTTTACCATCGTTGCCCATTCTTTCTTGCCAGAAGGGAGATTGAAGATGCTGATGTCGTGGTTGCCAATCATGCTTTGGTTATGGCAGCACTGGAAAGTGAATCTGTCTTACCGGAAGCTAAAAATTTGCTGCTGGTTTTGGATGAAGGCCATCATGTTCCCGATGTTGCAAGAGATTCACTGGAAGTTGAAGGGGAAATCACATTATTTCAGTTAAATGGGCAACTGGATTCGTTTGTTCGTCACGTAGAACAGTATTTGCTTCAGTTTCGTCCAGCAAAACCGCCCACTTTAGCCAATATTACCCGTTTGCAGACACACTGTGAAAAAATCCGTGAATGTTTTAAAGAATTATCGGGTATTACACAGGTATTATTGCCTGAACACAGTGAAGTGGAAGAATATCTGTTTGAATTGGGAAAACTGCCGGATAATTTGCTGTTGTGTTGCCAGCAACTATTCAAACTTACTGATGGATTACGCGGCTTATCTGAAGCGATTTTAAGCGATCTTACCGAGCAAACAGCCAAACAGGATATTGTCAGACTGCACCGTGCTATTTTGCAAACCAGTCGGACATTAGGTTATTTCGAAAATATGGCGAAACTATGGAGATTGGCTGCACAGGAGGAATCTTCCCATGCTCCGATATCAAAATGGTTAACACGCCGTTATGAGAAGAATCAATCACATTTCTACTTTCATTGCGCAGGCATTCGGGTAAGTGAGCAATTAACTCAATTATTATGGCGGAATATTCCTCATGTTGTGGTGACATCGGCAACATTACGCTCCCTGAATAGTTTTTCCCGTATTCAGGAGCTGACAGGGTTACATGAAAATCATGATGATCGTTTTATTGCGTTATCATCTCCTTTTGAGCATGTGCGGCAAGGGCATCTGGTTATTCCTCAGATGACAGAAGAACCTACAATTCATAATGAAATGAAGCATCTTGAAGAGATGGCTCGTTATTTTCGTGCACAAGTTCTACAAGGTAAACATCAGGGAATGTTGGTGTTATTTAGCAGCCAACGGGCAATGGACGGTTTTCTCATTTTCGTAAAAGACTTACGATTGATGTTACTGGTACAAGGAGATCAGCCGCGATATCGACTGGTGGAAACCCATTGCAAACGTATTGATGAAGGGCAGGCCAGTGTTCTGGTTGGGTTACAATCTTTTGCAGAAGGGCTGGATCTAAAAGGCGATTACCTTTCACAAGTGCATATCCATAAAATTGCTTTTCCACCTGTTACAAATCCCGTCATTATCACTGAAAGTGAATGGCTTAAGTCTTTAAAGCGTTATCCATTTGAAGTGCAAAGTCTGCCGAGTGCTTCTTTCAGTTTGATCCAACAAGTGGGGAGATTGATACGCAGCCATGAATGTTATGGGGATATAGTGATTTATGACAAACGTCTATTGACTAAGCGTTATGGTTCCCGATTGTTGAAGGCGTTGCCTGTATTTCCGATTGAACAGCCCAAAATACCCTCGGAAGAAGAATTGGTGCGGATGAAAAAGGATAAATAATAAAAGAGTT
The DNA here is from genome assembly GCF_040838225.1 of Xenorhabdus sp. SGI246. NCBI lineage: Bacteria > Pseudomonadati > Pseudomonadota > Gammaproteobacteria > Enterobacterales > Morganellaceae > Xenorhabdus > Xenorhabdus sp. SGI246. Next base: position 27,981 of record NZ_JBFPEZ010000020.1, on the reverse strand, counting down.
AATATTATTTATCCTTTAAGTGAAATTTTATGGATAACCGCTATTTATCCTACTTTTTTCAAAAAGCAGGTTTTTAATACTAATCCTTTGATTTTATCGGCATTACATTCAATTTCATCTTCCCGATTGGTCAGACGAATATTTTTAATTAATGTGCCGCGCTTCAATGTCTTAGAGGTTCCTTTGACTTTCAGATCTTTAATGACCTGGACTGAATCACCTTCATTCAGCAGTGCACCATTAGTATCTTTGACTTCGATATCCATCGTATATAATCCTCATGTTTATTTTTAGAACAGACAGGATTATAGAGAGAAAAATAATTTTTTAAAGGTTAGTCTGTTTTTTTATGCCAAAACTTCTATTTTAGGTATTTTTAATAACAAAAAAGGCCGTGGTAGCGGCCTAAAAATCATGAAAGGATACTCTCACTATCTTATTGCTCAATATTTGCTTCAATAAACCATAAAAATTTGTCGAGATCACGAGAAGCGGCGGTGAACATATCTGCGGTGTCTTCATCTTTTGCATCAACAATAGCCTGACGGATATCATTGGCAACAATGGCATAGCGATCTGCCAGTGCTTTTAAGTGATCTTGTACATCATGAATATCTGTTGGATAACTTTCTAACCGAGTCCCTTTATGAACATCCTGAGTTGTTCCCAGAGCCGTACCGCCTAACTGCACTACACGTTCTGCAAAAGTATCAAGATGCTCAACAAGTGTAGTACGGAAATCATCCAGCATTTGGTGAATGGCAATAAAGTTTTTGCCGCGTATATTCCAATGAGCTTGTTTGGTCATCAGGGACAAGTCAATAAATTGGATCACCATATGGTTCAGGGTAGAAATAGAACTTTGCTTAATACCTTCATCAATATTATTACGGGTGTAGATCAGCTTAGAGGGATTTTTTCTGATAAATTTTGCTGTACTCATTGTCACGCTTCCTTAATTTAAACTATACCTATCGTCTTTCAGGTTTCAGCCCCACTGGCTATATATTGAAATCCAAAAGGTATAACGAATTATCTTATTGGTTATATTAAAAGTAGCTGATCATTTATCAGAAGTCATATTGCTTTATTCTATCAAATTGATAGTTGATAAAAATATCATTAATCAATAATGGTAATAATCAAAACCGGATAATACTAAGTTCGTCCGGTCTTGATGAGTGATATAATATGATTAAAGCAGTTTATTCAACCTTTCCGATTTTGGTTTTCTGTTTCATGGTGGAAGTAGAACCAATTGAGGCACAGATAATGCAGAAAAGGGCGAGCCATTGCGTCGTAGTTAAGTGCTCGTTCAGGAAAATGATACCTGACAAGGCACCTAATGCAGGTTCCAGACTCATTAAAGTACCAAATGTTTTAGCAGGTAAGCGGGTAAGCGCAATCATTTCCAGTGTATAGGGAAATGCAGTCGATAAGATGGCGATCCCTAAAGCAACAGGCAACAATGAGACATCAAACAGGAGTTCGGGGCCGGTTTGGATTAACCCTACTGGAAAGAAAATCAAGGCAGCAATTAATGAACCAATCGAAACGGTTGCAGCACCATAGCCCGCACCAGCACGTTGACCGAAGATAATATAGAGCGCCCAAAAAAAACCGGCTCCTAATGCATACAAAATACCTATAGGATCAAGTGTGCTGACATCGTCCCCAATAGGTAACAGAAAACCTAATCCGGCAATGACCAAAGCGATCCAGAGAAAATCCAGTGGACGACGTGAGGAAAACATGGCAACAGCAAGAGGACCAGTAAATTCAAGCGCAACGGCGATACCAAGAGGAATTCTGGAAAGTGCCATGTAAAACAGATAATTCATTCCACCGAGTGAAATGCCGTAGGCAAGGAGAGGAATGATTGATGACCGCTGAAATTTCAGACGCCAGGGCTTAAAGATCAGGAATAAAATCACTGTCCCCAGTGCGAGTCTCAGAGCTGTTACACCAGGCGCACCAATGACATGAAATATTGTTTTGGCTAATGATGCACCAGCTTGAATTGATATCATTGAAAATAATAATAAAATGATAGGAAGCAGAGGAAAAGATACCGCCCGATGTTTGGAAAGAGACATTTGCAGAAAACCTCAATTACAACATGTTATTTAGGAGTGTTATCTTCGCAGCGAAATAATCAGAACTCAACTGTATTATGTGTTGTATGTTCATTCAGCTAACGTATAATCAGAAATTAAAAAAATAATAATGTGGAGCTTAGACACATGAAAGAGATTGTATTGAAGAGTTCATCAGAAAAAAATGAGGTAATAAAGAGCATTGCAGTTTATTGTGGTTCAAGTTTGGGAGTATCTGAAATTTATCAAGAGAGTGCCATTATTTTTGCAAAAGAGCTTGTTAAACGCGGTATTACTTTGGTATATGGTGGTGCTAGTGTAGGAATTATGGGAATAGTTGCAGATACAGTATTACGCGAAGGAGGTCAAGTTATTGGTGTAATTCCGGCATTGCTGGAAGAACGTGAAATTTCTCATAAGAATTTATCTGAACTTCATATTGTGGAAACCATGCATCAGCGTAAGAATAAAATGATTGAACTTGCTGATGGTTTTGTTGCATTGCCTGGTGGCTTTGGTACATTGGAAGAATTTAGTGAAGTCTTTACATGGAGTATGATTGGCCTTAACAGTAAACCATGTGGCATTCTGAATATTAATGATTTTTATGATCCTCTGATCTCTATGATTAATAAAATGGCGGACGAGTGTTTTTTACAGGAAAAATATCGCAATATGGCAATTATTGAGAAAAATCCTACTGTATTACTTGACCGTTTTGATCATTATGAAGTCCCTTCAATAAAAACTTATAATTAATTACTGATATTAGGAGCATAGGCATGATAATAAGAACAGCCTCTATACAGGATCTTGATGCTATTTCATCACTCTACAATAGGTTATTCAGTGAAATGGCTGCATTGCAGCCAGACCGATTGAGAGAGGTGGAACAGGATAGAGAATTTATTATTTCCAGTATAAATGATGATAAATTCTATTTATTAGTTGCAGAAGATGATAATGGTGATATTAAAGGCTTCTGCATTGCACAAGAAAATAAAACACCGCCATTTAACTGTCTGATACCGAGAAATTATGGATATGTTATTGATTTAGTTGTCAGTCAGGATGTCAGAAGTCAGGGTATTGGTCAGCAATTATTAACAGAAATGAAAAGGTGGGCGAAGGAAAATAACTACACTCATTTGGAACTCAATGTTTTATCAAAAAATGTTGCAGCGACGAAATTTTATGAAAGGGAAGGTTATAAAGAAATTAGTAAATTAATGGCTATTACATTGTGATTCAATTCAGTGGAAAGCAGATGAAAATTTCGCTAGTTGAAGTAAATGAAGATAATTATCGAGATGTTATGTCTCTTGAAGTAGAACCAGGACAAGAAAAATTCGTTGCGTCGAATTCGGAGTCAATTGCTGAATCAAAATTCAACCAATATTGCAGACCAAGAGTAATATATTTGGGTAAAAAAATTGTCGGTTTTGCTATGTACGAACGTTGTGTGAATGAAGGAAGACCGAATGAATATAATCTTTATCGCATGATGATCGACAAATCGCATCAAAATAAGGGAATCGGCAGTGTTGCCATGCAATTATTGCTGGATGAAATGAAACAACAAATAGATTGTCATAAAATATCTGTTTGTTATGATAAAGTGAGTAAGCAACACCGTAAATTCTACCAGCGTTTTGGTTTTACCGAAGTGGGTTATTGTGATGAGTATGAAGAAATGTTAGCGGAGATCATTGTAAAAAAGGAAGTTTAGCTACTCATCAAAGAGAAAAAGTATTTCCCATATGATTAACGTTGTTAAAAAATGTTATTGGTAAATTAATAATTCTGGAGCTTGCTAAAAGAATATTTGTCTGCCAGAATTTAAAATAAATATGGCAGTAATTTTATTTTGTGTATCTTCAATCTCGTTAAGTCAAAATATGATAAACCTCCAAACTTCTGTGGTGAAATAATGAAAATAGGGAAACACTTTAGTAATAGCTTTATTCTTAAATTACTATTGTTTATTATGATTGCTGGTTTGGGATTGAGGGTGCCGATATCTTATATTCCACCGATGTCACAGGAAATCATCGACGATTTAAAAATAAGTCATTCTACGTTCGGTTTGATAACATCGCTGTCACCCTTGTGTTTTTTTCTCTTTTCTCCCTTAACTCCTTATTTTGAAAGTAAAATAGGTTTATATAAAACCTTATTGATGACATTTATTGTTGCTATTGCTGCTTATCTTTTAAGGTTAAACAGCTCTCTGGTATTACTGTTGACTTCTACAGTCATGTTTGGGTTTGCCATTGCATTGGGAAATATTGCATTACCTTCATTTTTTAAGAGCTTGGGGAATAACAGGGTCGCTCTTTTATCATCATCTTATACGGCTTCTCTGTATTTGGGGCCAGCAATGGCAACGGGCCTCACTTTACCTGTTAAGCATATTTTCGGGCTTTCCTGGAACGAAGTATCATGGATTTGGATCTTAATCCCGATATTTTCATTGTTCTTGATTTTATTATTTTCTGATAAAAAATCTCAGTCCTCAGGCAATAACCCGAATTCCCCCAGTCATTATGATGATAAACCGAATAAGATCATTAACCCGTGGGTAAGTATTCCATGTTGGGTTATGGCTGTTTATTTTTCTATTTTATCGCTTAATTTTTATATCATTACTGCCTGGTTCCCCGAAATTATCAGTTCTTACGGTTTAGGCCAGACTGAGGCAGCATCCTACGCAGCTCTGTTCTCATTGATTGCGATACCTTTTGCAACATTAACGGCATTTTATATCTATAAGATAAAAAGACAGGAAATAATGTTCATTATTAACCCAATTATCGGTATGTTGGGAATTGTACTATTCGTTTATGGTCAGAAGAGCCTAATTCCTGTTGCAGTTATGATCATGGGAATCGGTGCTGGTATTTGTACAGGAGTTGCATTTTTACTGCCGTTGTTGCGTTTCAATCATACCGCCAATGTTACAAGAGCAAACTCAATGATACAGTCAATTGGCTATTTGATCGCATTTTGTGGCCCGGTTGTTTCTGGTTATATTCATGATTTAACTTCCTCATGGAATATCGTTATGTGGATGCTTTTCATTATTCTAGGGATTCAGGGGATTTTGGGGATAGTAATTGGAAAAAATGAGAAGCTTGATGCTAACAAATAGTATCGATTATTAGCGGTTATAAAAACCGCTAATAATATACTTTATAGATTGTAAATGCAGACAACAAAACTGCAATTTGAAAGACGATAGATAGAAAAGAGTTTATATTTTAATAACCATTCCTGTTTCTTTACTATAAATGCTACGTATATAACCTTTAGCTATTTGTTCTCCTGTACAAGTTTCCTGTCCGGGGAAGAACCTGGCATAACGGGTAAATGATTCATCCAGTAATCTTGGGCTAACTGCGTTGATTCGGATATTGGTGATTTCAGTTGCTGCCGAGCGGACAAAAGCATCGATAGCACCATTGGTTACAGCCGTTTGTGACCCATTAGGCGACATTATTTTACCGACAATACCGGATGTTAAAGTGATTGAGCCACCGGGTTTAACGTATTGCAAGGCACGGAGTGCAACGTTGATCTGACCCAGTGCTTTATTCCTGAGACTTTCCTCATAGTCACTCAGCTTTTCTGGTTTCGTCCAGTTGGTTTTACCGAATGCACAGACAATAGCTTCAAACATTTTATTTTTAGATAAAAAACTGTCTAATTGTTGAGTATCAAAAATATCAAGCGGGTATTCAGATGAATTTCGGCTGGCTTGAAGAATTTCAAGGTCTGTAGGGTTATCATTCAGCAATGGATGGTATTTTTTAATATTACTGATAATGTGCCTTCCTATATTTCCTGTTGCTCCAATCACTAATATTTTCATATTGATGGCTCCGTAATTTAATTAGATTAGATCATACCGGATAGAATAATAATTATTTAGTTTTAGAGTGTAGCTCAGCTCTATATTCTTTTAGAACTTCATCAATAACCCAACTGGTTCGTGAAGCGGATATACCATTAGAAGGGCAGATATCTTTTCCCTGTAATTGGTGCACTATTGTCTGGATTAATGGCATTTGAATGTGTGTGGGATTTTCAAAATGGAACTGATGCAGTGTATTGTTTTCATCGTAATATGAAATTGGGGAATCACCGAATGTTGCAAAGGTTATTTTACCTTTTGTACCAACGATTTCTACTTTATCTTCACGAGAGCTGGCAACAAAATTCCAGATACCCACTCCCTGAACCTGATTTTCAAACATAAATGACATTGAAACACAATCTTCTGCCGGATAGGCTTTTGCCTGTGAATTAGAGTGTCCTTTGACTGAGATAATTTTTCCCAGAAGAAAATCCAACATATCCAGTGTATGGCAAGCTAAATCAACAAATAATCCACCACCGGATATTTCTGGTTTGACAAACCAGGGAAGATTTTCCGCATCCAGATAACGGGATTCCATTTCTCTAAGTAATTGACAGATCACTATACGTGGAGTGCCAATGGCACCGGAATCAATTAGCGATTTTATTTTGACAAATCTCGGCAAGGCTCTGCGATAATAAGCCACGAATAATGGCACATTATGAGACTGGCAGGCCGCAATCATTTCATTGCATTCTGAAAAAGTCAGAGCCATTGGTTTTTCTACATAAACTATTTTGCCCGCCTCAGCAGCCAATAAAGTATATTCTTTATGAGTAGAAGGGGGAGTGGCAATGTATACCGCATCAATATCAGGATCGTTAACCAGAGTTTTGGCATCAGAATACCATTTGGGCACATTATGTCTTTTGGCGAAATCTTTAGCTAAATCTGCATTGCGCCGCATAACGGCAATTAATTCTGAATTTTCCAATTTATAAAAAGCCGGGCCACTTTTTACCTCTGTTACATTACCACAACCAATAATACCCCATCTGATTTTTTGCATTTTATTTTTCCGGTATATCAATTTGTTAAGCTATAAATTTCCTTTCTAGTCTATAATACCGTCTTGTTCTGTTCTATGCTCCCCGTTCGGTAATTTATATTTTTACATTAGAAAAATTTATTTTCCTGATTTCAGCGGAAGGGCATTGATGATGTGTCTTTTGAAATGACTGTTTGAAGTAGCTTTGGAAGCAGACTGGCGATACTTTTTGCTTGTTGTGGCATAATAGACAACTATCGATTTTTCTAAATCCCTTTTTTATTCACTATAAGAGCAAACGTTGTGTTAAGTACAAACAACATTACTATGCAGTTTGGCAGTAAGCCTCTGTTTGAAAACATTTCTGTCAAATTTGGTCACGGTAACCGCTATGGACTGATCGGTGCCAATGGAGCGGGTAAATCAACTTTTATGAAAATCTTGGGGGGAGATCTAACACCGACCTCCGGCAATGTCAGTCTTGATCCGAATGAACGCTTAGGTAAATTGCGTCAGGATCAGTTTGCCTTTGAAGAATACACTGTATTGGATACAGTCATCATGGGGCATACGGAATTGTGGCAAGTGAAGCAGGAACGTGACCGTATTTATGCCATGGCAGAAATGAGCGAAGAAGATGGTTATCGTGTTGCTGATCTGGAAGTCGCTTATGGTGAAATGGATGGTTACAGCGCGGAAGCTCGTGCTGGAGAATTATTACTTGGCGTTGGTATTCCGGTAGAACAGCATTATGGTTTGATGAGTGCAGTTGCTCCGGGTTGGAAATTACGTGTTTTGCTGGCACAGGCACTATTTTCTAATCCTGATGTTTTGCTGCTTGATGAACCAACCAACAACCTGGATATCGATACTATCCGTTGGTTGGAACAAGTACTGAACGAGCGCGACAGTACGATGATTATCATTTCCCATGACCGCCATTTCCTGAACACAGTGTGTACTCATATGGCTGATCTGGATTATGGTCAATTGCGTCTGTTCCCCGGCAATTACGATGAATACATGGTGGCGGCCACTCAGGCACGTGAACGTTTGCTGGCAGATAATGCCAAGAAAAAAGCCCAGATTGCTGAATTACAAGCATTTGTCAGCCGTTTTAGTGCTAATGCTTCTAAATCTAAGCAGGCAACTTCACGTGCCCGCCAGATTGATAAAATTCAGTTAGAAGAAGTAAAAGCTTCCAGTCGCCAGAATCCATATATACGCTTTGAACAGGAGAAAAAACTGTTCCGTAATGCGCTGGAATTAGAAGGTCTGACTAAAGGTTATGACAATCGGGCACTGTTCAAGGATCTGAACTTGCTGATGGAAGTTGGCGAAAAAATGGCGGTGATTGGTGAAAACGGTATCGGTAAAACAACATTGCTGAAGACGTTGATCGGTGAAGCTGAACCGAACAGCGGTACGATTAAATGGTCTGAAAATAGCACTATTGGCTATTATGCACAGGATCACGCCAGTGATTTTGATGGTGATCTGACTGTATTTGAATGGATGAGTCAGTGGAAGCGTGAAGGTGATGATGAACAGGCAGTACGTAGTGTGCTGGGACGTTTATTGTTCACTCAGGATGATATTAGGAAAAAAGTCGGCGTATTATCTGGTGGAGAAAAAGGCCGGATGTTGTTTGGCAAGCTAATGATGCATAAATCAAATATTTTGGTGATGGATGAGCCAACCAACCATCTGGATATGGAATCTATTGAATCACTAAACCTTGCGTTGGAACTTTATCAAGGCACATTGATTTTTGTGTCTCATGACCGCGCATTTGTCAGCTCATTGGCCAGTCGTATTCTGGAAATTAAAACCGATAAGGTTATTGATTTTAAAGGTACTTATGATGAGTATCTAAGAAGTCAGGGGATTGTTGAGTAACTCCCCCTCGTTTTTCAGGCCCCGTAGATTAACAACGGGGCCAGTTACTCGCTGTCCTGGCATACCTCACATTGAGGATCTTTAAGCAATCTTATCTCACGAAACTGCATTGTCATCGCATCGAACAATAATACTTTGCCTCTGGCAACTTCACCGTATTGAGTCAGCAATTTAATCGCTTCCATCGCCTGCAACGAACCAATTGTGCCTACGAGTGGTGCCATTACACCTGTTTCAACACAAGTCAGGTTATTTTCACCAAATAATCGGCTTAGGCAGCGGTAGCAAGGTTCTCCTATTTGATAGGTAAAAACTGATAATTGCCCTTCCATGCGAATAGCCGCACCGGAAACCAATGCTGTTTTATGCCCATAGCATAATCGGTTGAGTTGCTCACGAATTGCAACATTATCTGTGCAATCCAGCACAGTATCATGCTGACTAATTAGCTGATCTAAGGCTAAGTCATCCAATAATCCTGCAATGGGATGGATAGCAGTGTGAGGGTTAATTTCCTGTAGTGTTAGTGCTGCTGAATGTACTTTAGCCATACCAATGCGTTCATCGCGGTGAAGGATCTGACGTTGTAAATTAGAGAGGGAAACGGTATCAAAATCTAATAAAGTGATTGCTCCAACACCTGCTGATGTTAAATATTGGGCGGCAGCGCAACCAAGTCCACCCAAACCGACTATCAACACTTTGGATGATTTTAATTTTTCTTGTCCTTCAAAATCAAAGTGATGTAGAACAATCTGCCGATTGTAGCGTAGAATTTCTTCATCAGTGAGTTCGATAGTCATTTTCTCAGTTAATCACTGTTTTTCATTTAGTTATTGATTTTTCAGCAAATGGTTGAAAAATTCGATCTGTACGGTTTCTCCGGTCGCAACGGAACCTCGTTCCTGCTCTAGGACGATAAAGCAATTGCCGAGGCTATATGAACTGAAAATATGTGAACCTTGATGCCCGGTGCTTCGAACTTCTAACTCACCTTGCTCATTGAGTGCAGCGATCCCACGCTGGAAATCCAGCCTGCCGGGGGATTTTTTCAAAGGTGTTATAACCTTGGCGCTGAACCTCATTGGTGATTGCCATGCAGTAAAACCCGATAAGTGTGCAATCAAAGGTTGTACTAATTGGTAGAAAGTCAGCACAGCGGATACCGGATTACCCGGTAAACCACAGAACCACGCGTTTTTTAATTTACCAAAAGCAAAAGGTTTACCGGGTTTAATCGCCAATTTCCAGAAGCTAATTTCACCCATTTCATCCAAAATCTGTTTAGTGTAATCCGCTTCACCAACGGAAACCCCGCCACTACTGATAACTAAATCTGCGAGTTCATTGGCTTGTATAAAAGTGCAACGTAGAGCATCAGGATCATCAGGGATGACACCGAAATCAATGACATCACAGTCCAATTTTTCCAGCATCAGACGAATTGCAAAATGGTTGGTATCATAAATTTGCCCTGCTTGTAATGGCTTACCAATTGCTTGTAGCTCATCACCGGTAGAAAAAACTGCAACTTTTAATTTGCGCATCACATCAACTTTCACAATCCCCAGAGAAGCAAGCAGAGGTAATTGTGCGGTAGCGAGTTTCATACCCTGTGGCAGGACTGCTGTATTTTGAGCGATATCTTCGCCGATGGTACGAATGTTTTGTCCCTGATGGACAGGATATGTAAACCGAACGCCTGATTCAGTCACTTCTGCCTGCTCTTGCATAACGACAGCATCAGTACCTACGGGGATCGGGGCACCTGTCATAATACGAATGCAAGTGCCTAAAGGCCATTCCCCTTGAAATGGTATACCAGCCAGTACTTTTCCTGCTACGGGTAAAACTTGAGTATTGTTCAGATCAGTAAAGCGAATAGCATAGCCGTCCATTGCTGAGTTATCAAAAGGGGGAATATTAATTGGTGAGATAATATCTGTAGCAGTAATACGGCCTGCTGATTGTGTCAGGTTAATTGTTTCTGTCTCGGTAAGAGGAGTGGTTTGTGTTAATAGCTTTTTCAGCGCCTGTTCGAGTGAAATTAAACCTGAAGTATAACAATGATCCATGTAGGCTCCCAATGTGCGACAAGTGGCATGACGGCATTATGGCAAATATCCTTTTAATGGGGAATTGCTAGTACTTAATGGATATGATTAGTGACTAAGAAAAGATGTATATTATATTCATGATTTGCTATAACTAAATAATGGCAATTAAAACAATTAATTAAATAAATATTTAATCACTATGAGAAATCAAATCATCGCACCAAACAGCCGTAACTATCAAGCTATTCAGATTGCATTGAGTGGTTTTCTTGCTTTAGTTGTTGCAATGGGAATAGGACGCTTTACTTTTACTCCACAAGTTCCGTTGATGATCGCAGAATCGCAATTCACTCTGACAGAAGCCGGAATTGTTGCTGCGTTTAATTACCTTGGCTATTTTGCTGGCTCTTATGATGCAATGCGGGCACGGCAGTTTATAGAGTATCGTCTGTGGGGCGGGTTGTGGGGAGCGGTCATTATTACACTTCTGTCAGCCTTGCTGGATGGCCCAGTATTACACAGTATTGCCCGCTTTTTTATTGGTTGGGCGAGTGGCTGGACATTGGTATTAGTGGCAGCATGGGCGAATGATGCACTGGCAAAACTGAATCGTCCGGGGCTAAGTGCGGCTGTCTTTGCAGGTACTGGAATAGGAATTTTGATCAGTGGCACACTAGCGGTGGGGATTCAGTCGTGGGGAATGAATGCTGCTCAGGCATGGTTTATTTATGGCATTCTGGCCTTGTTGTGTAGTATTTATGCTAGTTGTCATTTACCGCGTCGTGGCGAATTATATCGCCCACAGACAGTTACCCAAAAACTGGCGCTGACTCCAGAAATTAAACGGTTGCTATGGAGTTACAGTCTGGCGGGATTTGGCTATATTCTGCCTGCCACATTCCTTTCTCAAATGGCATCTGAACGTTTTCCTGGCAGCCTATTTGCACAATTTGTCTGGCCGATATTTGGGGGCGCTTCTGTCATTGGTATTGTATTGGGGATTCTGTTAAGTCATGTATCGACAGCTCAGGTTCGTTTAGCGATCACAATCTGGCTTCAGGCACTCGGAATATTGATAGCCGAGGTAATGCCGGGGATCAGCGGCCTTGCCATTGGGGCATTGTTGATTGGCGGTGGTTTTATGTGTGTGGTGCAACTGGCTTTGTTGTATGGGCGTGAATTAGCGCCTAATCATACTCATTATATGGCGGGATTATTGACCACAGGTTATGCTGTGGGGCAATTGGTCGGGCCGATGTTATCTGCTATTTCAACATGGCTGACTGGTAAACTGGAACCTGCTTTATATATCGCATTTATTGGCTTGGTTATTGCTGGATTGTTGGTATTTAATCGCAACAGAATTTATCGGGAATAATCCTGATTTGGTGCATTAATGCAGTGACGGTATAGTTATGAACCTAACCCAATGGATTTCAATATGCGCTGATAAAAATCCGATTTGAAAGACGATGGGCGACGGGTATAGCTATTCAATACTCGGTATAGCTATAACCCATCATATAATGGAAGTATTACTCTTGGAGAAATCAATGTCATCTTTAAGTACAGAAGCCGCGCTGGTGCATTCGGCACTGGTCGCTCATGGTCTTGAAACCCCATTGCGTGAACAAACTTTAGAGCCCGAAGTGCGTAAGGCACGCATTGAGGAACATATGACAGAAATTATGAAACTGTTAAACCTGGATTTGAGTGATGACAGTTTGGCTGATACGCCGGGTCGGATTGCGAAAATGTATGTAGATGAAATATTTTCGGGTTTGGACTATAGAAATTTTCCGAAAATCACTTTGATACAAAATAAAATGAAAGTTGATGAGATGGTGACGGTGAGAGATATCACACTGACCAGTACTTGTGAACACCATTTTGTAACTATTGATGGAAAGGCCACTGTAGCTTATATTCCTAAGGATAAAGTTATTGGGTTGTCAAAAATTAACCGTATAGTGCAATTTTTTGCGCAACGCCCCCAGGTGCAGGAACGTTTGACACAGCAAATTTTAATTGCGCTACAAACTTTGCTTGGGACAAATAATGTTGCCATCTCTATTGATGCTGTTCATTACTGTGTGAAAGCCCGTGGTATTCGCGATGCAACCAGTACTACAACAACGACTTCTCTTGGCGGTTTATTTAAGTCCAGTCAGAATACACGGCAGGAATTTTTGCGAGCCGTTCGCCACTTACACTTATCGTGATCCGTCTTTATTATCATGACAAGTCGTCAGTTAAATAGTGGAGTAACGAGCCATAGGATTGTGGCTCTTGATAGTGTGCGTGGTTTCGCCATTTTGGGCATTGTATTACTGAATATCTCTAGTTTTGCATTGCCATATGCTGCTTATATGAATCTCTTTTATAAAGAGGATGTCTCATTTTCTGATGTATTAACATGGTCCGCCTTGAGTACTTTTGCTCAGGGAAAATTTTTATTTATTTTAACACTACTGTTTGGTGCGTCACTTGAGTTATTGAGGCAACGAGAGCATAACTGGAATCTCTATAGGCTGTTGATCCTGGCTGTTATTGGTTTATTGCACGGGATTTTACTGTGGGACGGCGATATCTTGCTGTCATATGGATTGGCCGGCATTTTTGCGTTGCATTTGATCAATACTCGCCACAATCTGTTTGGCCAGGGGGTTGTATTTTACCTGTTCGGTTTGATGATGTTTTATCTGTTGGGATTATTCCCAGTGGAAGAAAATAGTACTTTCTAGCGTCCATTAGAACAGGATATTTTTCATGAAGTTTACTGGAAAACCTATGGTGGGTTCTTGGCGATAGAGCATCGTATACGTCAGGTCAGTGGGGCAATGATAGTGACCGCGGTACAGTATGGCTGGCAAATGGTTGGGACAATGCTTTGTGGGGCAATGTTAGTACGTAATGGATGGTTGAAAGGAGCATACAGTCGTTACCATTATCGGCGGATGGCGTTGTGGCTGTTTGTCGTTGGTCTGGTGATCCACTCTGTTGCTCTGTTAGTTCAGTATTTATACCCATACAATTATTTTACCGCCTTGACTGTGCGTCATACCATTGCTGAATTAGCGACACCATTCTTGGCGTTGGCTTATGTGGCACTGATTTATGGATTCTGGCCGGTTATTTCCCGTTGTCGAGTTATTTTCTGGTTCCAGCAGGTTGGCAGAATGCCGTTAACCTGTTATTTAATGCAAACTTTGATTTGTACCGTACTTTTTTATCATTGGGCGCTATTTAATCAGTTCACCCGTTTGGAATTGTTAATATTTGTTCCTTTTGTCTGGGGGGGTAATATCGGGTTCGCCTGTTGGTGGTTGAAATATCATCAAAAAGGGCCTATTGAAACACTTTGGCAAGGCCTGTCTGGAAAATTGGTAGAAAGATTTTAAACCGTGCAGAGCCTATTGTTTGAAAAATAGGCTCTTATTTATTGGGCTGTTTTTTCTCCAGTTCCTGTAACTCTTTTGGTGATACGGCAGGGTAGCCTTCAATTCCGCTAGGAGCGACCTGCTGGATAGGAATTGGTGTCAGAGGGCCCAGAAAACGTGGCTCACGCTTCAAAATATAAAGGTCAGCTAAAGCGCCGAGGCGAGCGAACACTTCCCGCATACGTATAGTCATCATATTTTTGGGGGAAGACACCGCATAACATTGTGCTTCTATTCCCATGTGCATTGCAATGAACAGGGCGCGTTCACAATGGAAACGCTGGGTGATGATAGTGAAGTCATTGGTATCAAACACTTTTCTGGTTCTGACAATCGAATCTAATGTGCGAAAGCCAGCAAAATCCATCACAATTTTTGAAGCCGGGATCCCTGCTTTGATCAGGTCTTTTCGCATCGTATTTGGTTCATTATAACTATGTTGGGCATTATCTCCGCTCAGCAGCAGGTATTTTACTTTCCCGCTATTATAAGCGTTAACAGCACCTTGAATTCGATAGAAATAATATTGGTTATACGCACCAGTTTTATAATATTTGGACGTACCCAATACCATACCAACTTGCTGTTCAGGTAACTGTCTAAGATCGTCAAAAACATAGGGAGCGGTTTTCCAACTGATCCAGCGATCAAGCATAATGGCTGATAGCATAAAAACAGCTATTATGAAAATCAGACTGGTAATCAGGCGCTTCCACATTATTTTTTGCCTTTTACATAATTATAAACAAGTGATCAAAGGCTACTTTACTTGATATACCGAAGCAAGTATTGGATGAACATACCGAATAGTATGCTCTTTATTATTAGTATGTTTATTGGATGATGGAGGTTGGCAGTACTTATACTAAAGACTTTTACTAAAAGGCCTGTCAATGTTATTGGCAGGCCAGTGGGCAATATATTAGAATGATGTGCGTTTATAGACGCGGTATTCTGGTTTCCAGAAGTTACGTTCAATAGCTTCTTCAAGTGCATCTTCAGAAGTAACCGTTGCTACTCCCTGAATCTGGGCTTTTTTCGCGACTTCTTTAGCGATCTTACGGGAAACGCTCTGAATATCATCAATCAATGGCAATAACGGGCCAGACCCCGTATGTGCCAGTGGTGAACAATCTGCTAATGCGCGGCTGGCAGCCATCAGCATATCATCTGTCACGCGTTTAGCCCCGGCAGCAATAACACCTAACCCGATACCAGGGAAGATATAAGAGTTATTACATTGTGCAATTGGGAATTCTTGACCTTCATATTGTACTGGTGAGAATGGACTGCCAGTTGCGACCAATGCTTTACCTTCTGTCCAGCTAATAATATCTTCAGGACGGGCTTCAACGCGTGATGTCGGGTTGGACAGCGGCATTACAATTGGACGTTCACAATGTTTATGCATTTCACGGATAATTTCTTCCGTGAACAGACCAGACTGGCCAGAAACACCAATCAAAACAGTAGGTTTGGCATTGCGTACAACATCCATTAGCGACAGGCTATCATTGTCAACATCCCAGGATTGCAGTGTGCTACTTTTCTGAACCAGTACACTTTGAAAATCCAGCAGATTGGGTTGTTTATCAGTGAGCAGTCCAAAGCGATCAACCATGAATACACGAGCACGGGCCTGTTCATCACTTAAACCTTCCGATTTCATTTGGGCGATAATTTGCTCAGCAATCCCACAACCAGCGGAGCCCGCACCGAGGAAGGTAACAGTTTGGTCTTTCAATTGACGGCCTGCGGCATGGCTGGCGGCAATCAGGCTACCGAGAGCAACAGCGGCTGTACCTTGAATATCGTCATTAAAGCAGCAAAGATCATTGCGGTAGCGAGTCAATAATGGCATCGCATTTTGTTGAGCAAAATCTTCAAATTGCAGCAGTACATTCGGCCAGCGGCGTTTTACAGCCTGAATGAATTCATCTACGAAGTCATCGTATTCTTTGCCTGTAATACGAGGATGACGCCAGCCCATGTACAGGGGATCGTTCAAGCGTTGCGGGTTATTGGTCCCCACATCCAACACGACAGGCAGGGTGTAGGCAGGGCTGATCCCGCCACAGGAGGTATATAAAGATAATTTACCGATAGGGATCCCCATCCCCCCAATCCCCTGATCACCAAGACCCAGGATACGTTCACCATCGGTGACAACGATGACTTTAACATTCTGTTTAGTCGCGTTTTGCAGCATGTCATCAATATAAGCCCGGTTCGGGTAAGAGATGAACAAACCACGGGCACGGCGGTAAATGTCAGAGAAATGTTCACACGCTTCACCGACAGTTGGCGTGTAAATAATAGGCATCATCTCGCTGAGATGGGCGTCAAGGAGCCGGTAGAAAAGAGTTTCGTTGGTGTCCTGAATATTTCTCAGATAAATATGTTTATCCGCGTCATTTTTGAAATCGCGATATTGACGATAAGCACGTTCGGCCTGCTCTTCAATTGTTTCAACGGCTTGAGGTAATAAGCCATGCAGATTGAAATTGCTGCGTTCTTCTTCCGTAAAGGCGCTGCCTTTATTCAGCAGGGGAAATTCCAACAGGATGGGGCCAGCGTAGGGAATATAGAGAGGGCGTTTACTTTCGTGTTCCAGTTCCATGATGCTTACTCTTTGGACTAATCAATAACAAAATCGGCAAATCAGCTATAGATCCTAAGAAGATAAAAAAAATAAGTACAGTAAATGTTACTTAAATATGTCTATCATGAGCAAAAATGAGAGATAACATACAGAATTAGCTAATTAAATGTTATTTAATTTCTCACTTTTGCCCAAAATTCTTCCAGAATGACCATTTTTTCGCAATGAAACTGTCAGAATCTATAGCACTCTGTTTGCTTACAGCCGAGGGAAACTAAGGTGGATTCAGTTGCATTCCATTGTGATAATTGATTGTTTTGTCCTTCTACTAATATCGCCCGTTTGATGGTTCGGCAATCACTGCCTGACAAGTTCATCAAGATCAGCGCTGCCTGCAAAGGGGGTAAGCTCGGATTAAATGCCGCATTTTCTGCATAGCGACCGGTATAAATACGATTTTGCTCATCCATCAAAGCAATACCTGAGTGGGATTGGCTATAAGGTGAATGGCTCTGATTCGCAGCATCCAGTGCAGCCAGCACGAGTTCGTCATTGGTATCCAACTGATAGCCATGATGAATGCTATCCAGTAACAAGGGAGTATCTCCTAAATCGCGTGGGCCGAATGCTTCTGGCAGATAGTCAGCCAGCGTTAACCGTGGGCGATCAGGTAAACAGATTTCCAATTTTGTTCCACTGTTTAATTCATTCATAAATTGGCGGCAATGGCCACAAGGAGAACAATTAACAGTGACGGATAGCAGTTTTTTCTCACCACGTAACCAGGCATGAGTAATGGCTGATTGTTCGGCATGGACAGTTTGCTGTAACGGAACGCCCACAAATTCCATATTGGCACCAAAATAGAAGTTTCCGCTTTCTCCTTGTGCAATGGCACCGACATGAAAGTGTGATATGGGAGCAATGGAGCAGGCCGCAGCGAGTGGTAACAGGGCAAGTGCTAGTGCATGATCATCAAAGCCGCAGCTCTGCTTAATCGACTCCACCTGCTCTGCTGTCAGCATAGCCGGAAAATCATCATTACCAATGTAGGGCAATAGGGCCTTTTGCAATTTAGGTGTGATTTCTGACCAGATAGCGTGAAAACGAGCTTGCATAGAATAATCTCCAAATTAATCAAAGGTTATTCTAGGATGATCAGTTAGGTTTGTAATGTGATGTATGCCATATAATTAATGAAATTTATGTAACAAAAATATTATTTTAACAACTTGCGTCAAATTTTTTACCATTTGAACAATTTATTCACTTTTTGGTAACTAGCCAAAAAGATGCAGTAACACAGGAAATAAGAAAGGGGCAATTAATGAAGTAATAACGCCGCAAGTCATTAGTGCCAGCGAACTATATGCACCCTCGACATAATCTATTTCAGCACATCGTGCAGTTCCTAGGGCATGAGAAGCTGTACCCATCGCCAGTCCTCTGGAAGCCTGGGTTTTAATTTTCAAGAAATTAAACAGGTTATGACCAAAAATCGCACCTAATATACCGACAGCAATGACGCAGGCGGCACTGATGGCTGGAATACCTCCAATAGAATGAGCGACTGCCATGGCGATAGGGGTTGTCACTGACTTTGGTAATACAGAAGCCGCAATTTCAGGGGTAGCGCCTGCCCATAAAGCAATAGCTGTCCCTGTGACCATTGCAGTAACACTGCCGATAAAGCAGATACTGATAATAGATTTCCATTGGGCACGGATTTGATGGAGCTGTTCATACAGCGGAAAGGCTAGAGCAACAACAGCAGGTTGTAACAAATCATTCAATACCCGGCTACCGGCGAAATAGTGTTCATAAGAGGTATGAGTCAGCAGCAGCAGGGGAATAATGACTGCCATTGATACCAATAAGGGGTTGAAAACAGGAAATCTGAATCGGACAGATAGTTTTTTGGCTACATAAAAGACAGCCAGGGTTAATGGCAGTGACCACCAGATGTGGGTTAGCATTTTTATTTTCCCTCCTGTTCTGATAATTGTTTTTTGTGATTAGTACTGATAATGGTGCGTTCGCGATGAACATAATGAGAGCTGTAAGCCACGGTAATCATGACGATGACGGTACTGATGATACAGGAAAGGGCAATCGGGAGTATCTGCTGGCTCAGTTGTGGATAATATTCCATGATGCCAACTCCGATGGGTAAAAAGAGCAATGTCATATTTTTCATCAATAAGCTACAGCCCGGTTTTACCCAATGAGCGGGAATAATCTGAAGCGACAGCAAACAAAACAGAAGAAGCAAGCCAATAATACTACCGGGGAGAGAGAAGGGGAGATGTGCTGAAATGAGATTCCCTACAATGAGGCATAAGTAGAGCAGCACAAATGCACGCAGATATTGCCAACCTGCCATCAGTACGTTTTGAAAAGACATAACGTATAATTCCTCAATGCAAAGAGGGTTATCATACGATTAATACTGTTAATGTGCTATAGGTCACATTAAAAAGCGGGTTCAAAAAACCCGCTTTACTATTTTCAGGTCGTTATCTTTTCAGAGCATCAGTTTTTCAAAACATCAGTCTTTCAAAACATCAGTCTCAGAGTATCAGGTGTCTATTTGACCTGCATACCAGGTTGAGCACCGCTGTCCGGGCTTAACAGGAAAATTTCTTTTCCTCCAGGGCCTGCTGCCATCACCATGCCTTCTGAAAGACCAAAACGCATTTTACGTGGCGCAAGATTAGCTACCATGACGGTCAGGCGGTTTTCTAATGTTTTTGGATCTGGATAAGCAGCACGGATGCCGGAGAAGACTTGACGAGTTTCACCACCAAGATCAAGGATCAATTTCAGCAGCTTATCCGAGCCTTCAACAAAATCAGCCTGCTTAATCAACGCAATACGTAGATCAACTTTGGCAAAATCATCAAATGTAATGGTGTCCTGAATTGGATCATCTGCCAGAGGACCTGTCTGGGTTTTTTGTGGCTCAATGCTCTCTTTAGAGTCGTCTACCATTGCTTCAACTTTAGCCATATCGATACGGTTAAATAGTGCCTTAAATGGCAAAACATCATGATTCAGCAAAGGTTGCAGGATACCATCCCAAGTCAGTTCGGTATTCAGGAAAGTCTCTGCACGGGTAGCGAGACCCGGAAGAATAGGTTTCAGGTAAGTCATCAGCACGCGGAACAGGTTGATGCCCATTGAGCAGATAGCTTGAAGATCTGCATCCCGGCCTTCTTCTTTCGCCACAATCCACGGTGCTTGTTCATCAACATAACGGTTAGCGAGATCGGCCAATGCCATGATTTCACGGACAGCCTTACCAAATTCACGATTAGTGAAATCTTCTGCAATTCCCTGTGCGGCATCAACAAATTTCTGGTACAGCGCAGGGTCAGCAAGCCGATCTGCCAGTTTGCCAGCAAAACGCTTATTGATGAAACCCGCATTACGTGAAGCCAGATTAACAACTTTATTGACGATGTCACTGTTTACGCGCTGAACGAAGTCTTCCAGATTCAGGTCGATATCATCAATACGTGAAGAGAGTTTCGCTGCGTAGTAATAACGTAAGCAGTCTGCATCCAGATGCTTCAGATAAGTCTCTGCTTTGATGAAAGTTCCACGAGACTTAGACATTTTAGTACCGTTGACAGTAATGTAACCGTGAACAAACACATTGGTTGGTTTGCGGTAATTGCTGCCTTCTAACATAGCTGGCCAGAACAGGCTATGGAAATAGACGATATCTTTACCAATAAAGTGGTAAAGATCTGTTTTAGAATCTTTCGCCCAGAATTCGTCGAAATTCAGGTCACTACGTTTGTCACACAAGTTCTGGAATGAACCCATATAGCCGATTGGTGCATCCAGCCAGACGTAAAAATATTTACCCGGTTCATCAGGAACCCCAAAACCGAAATAAGGCGCATCGCGGGTGATATCCCATTGCTGCAGACCTGCTTCAAACCACTCCTGCATTTTGTTTGCTACCTGCTCTTGCAAGGTGCCAGAGCGGGTCCATTGTTGAAGCATATCGCTGAATGCTGGCAGGTCGAAGAAGAAATGCTCTGTGCTACGCATTTCTGGTGTTGCACCGGATACAACTGAACGAGGGTTGATCAACTCTGTTGGAGAATAGGTCGTTCCACACACTTCGCAGTTATCGCCGTACTGATCTTCTGCCTTACATTTCGGACAAGAGCCTTTGACGAAACGATCAGGCAGGAACATGCTTTTTTCTGGATCGAACAGTTGAGAAATGGTTCGATTCTTGATGTAACCATTTTTTTTCAGTTTCAGATAAATTTCTGATGCAAGCGCTTTGTTTTCTTCACTGTGCGTAGAATGGTAGTTATCGTAACTGATAGCAAAACCAGCAAAATCCTGTTGATGCTCCAAGTGTACTTTGTCGATCATCTCTTCTGGCGAAATCCCTGCCTGCTGAGCTTTCAGCATGATTGGTGTACCGTGAGCATCGTCAGCACAGACAAAGTGCACCTCTTTGCCGCGCATTCGATGATAACGAACCCAAATATCAGCCTGGATGTGTTCTAAGATGTGACCGAGATGAATTGGACCGTTAGCATAGGGTAACGCACAGGTCACCAGTAATTTTTTCGCGACTTGAGACATAGTTAGGATCTGACTTCCGTAAATTGAAAAGGGTTTTTGATGTTACCTGATAAGAAGCATTGTCGCTAGGGTAATGCGAGAACTTCATCACTTTTGTTTTGTACTTATCGCAAGCTATCTGCTTCTGCTATGATGGACGAACAGTTTTAGGTTGAAAAAGATAAATCAAAAGGAGCCGGGATGAACTCACGATCCCCCGAGCAGACCAATCCTGACCTGCTGAGAGAAAGCGTTGCGAAAATATTGGTAGCGTTCAAACATCCGACATTAGAACAAGATTTAGTGACCCTGAAAGCATTGCATCGTTGCACTGTTCTGGATGGGATATTACATATTGAATTAATGATGCCTTTCGTTTGGAAACGAGCTTTTGAAACACTGAAGGAAGAAACAACTCATCTCTTACAAGTGGCTACAGGTGTAAAAGGTGTTGAATGGCGGCTTTCCCATGATATCTGTACCTTACGCCGAGCTAACAACTTACCGGGTGTTAATGGCGTACGTAACATTCTGGCAATCAGTTCAGGAAAAGGGGGGGTGGGTAAATCCAGCACGGCAGTGAATCTGGCACTGGCTTTAGCTCAAGAAGGAGCAAGAGTAGGTATTCTGGATGCAGATATCTACGGCCCATCGGTTCCTAATATGCTTGGGACAGCCAAAGAGCGACCGACTTCTCCTGATGGTCAGCACATGGCCCCCATTATGGTACATGGTATGGCGACAAATTCCATTGGTTATCTTGTCACTGATGATAACGCAATGGTATGGCGTGGTCCGATGGCCAGTAAGGCCCTTATGCAGATGCTACAAGATACATTGTGGCCGGATCTGGACTATCTGGTAATCGATATGCCTCCGGGAACTGGGGATATCCAGTTAACATTATCCCAGAACATTCCCGTAACTGGTGCATTGGTTGTCACAACACCGCAGGATATTGCCTTGATTGATGCTATGAAAGGCATTGTCATGTTCCAAAAAGTCAACGTACCCGTGTTAGGTATTATTGAGAACATGAGCACACATATCTGTAGTCACTGTGGTCAACATGAGCCGATTTTTGGCGAGGGAGGCGCAGAAAGACTGGCGGAAAAATACAAATGCCAATTATTGGGTAAGATCCCTCTGCATATTTCACTGCGTGAAGATCTTGATCGCGGAGAGCCTACGGTTATCAGCCAACCTGATAGCGAATTTGCGGAGATTTATCGTGAAATTGCCGCTAACATTTCAGCCCAGATATACTGGCGAGGAGATAAAATCCCGACGGAAATTTCTTTTCGTGAAGTTTGATTTAAGTGAACATTTGGTTTAAGTGCTCAAGAGAGCAAAGTAATACATTGCTTGAGAACATCTTCTGAGTGGATCACACAGCCCTGTTAATAAACTGATAAAAGAATATAATGGCTTTATTGAGAGATTTAATAGACTAGATTAATAAGTATTCCATTGATATTGCCGTCATTGAATTTTGGTTTATGGTACAGGGATAATGCAATATCAAAAAAGTAGAACAATGGCTCTATTGTTACAGGGCCATCGGTTACAGAGCAATTGTTCTACACTTGGCAGTTTCTATTTTATCTACTATACCTATCATCTGAAATTCAACAGAATATCTTCAAGGAATTATTTCGGGCACAATCTTGAGACGGGTCTTGGAAATCGTTTTGGTACTGGTTTTTGAACATTATTTTTGAGTCATTTTTTCATTTGCAGACCTGTGGTTGCGGAATTTTTATGCGAAGCGTATCGAAAAAAGCGAGACTTATCTTGTTTGCGCTGGCATAGAAGCTACTAACTCCCTATAATCCGCCAAACATAGCGTGACAGAATGCTATTTTCCCACTTTATTTTTTCTTTTTAACCAGGTTATTTCTAGTATGGCTGATGAAGCACATAAGTGTACAATCGTAGGTATTTCAGGTGCCTCCGCTTCGGGCAAAAGCCTTATTGCCAGCACACTTTATAGAGAATTACGCGTTCAGGTTGGTGATCACAATATCGGAGTTATTCCAGAAGATTGTTATTATAAAGACCAAACTAATACCCCACTGGAAGAACGCTATAAAGTCAATTATGACCACCCAAGTTCAATGGATCACAATTTACTATTCGAACATATTCAGGCACTGAAAGCCGGGAAGTCCGTTGAATTGCCCCAATATGACTACGTTGCTCATACCCGCAAACCAGAATCCATTCATTTTGAACCGAAGCGAGTTATTATCCTTGAAGGTATCCTATTATTAACGGATAAGCGTTTGCGCCAGGAACTGGATTTTTCTATTTTTGTTGATACACCGTTGGATATCTGTCTGATGCGTCGCATCAAGCGCGATGTGAATGAGCGTGGGCGTTCACTAGATTCTGTAATGGAACAGTATAAAAAAACAGTTCGTCCGATGTTCCTGCAATTCATCGAACCATCAAAACAATATGCTGACATTATTGTTCCTCGTGGTGGTAAAAACCGTGTGGCTATCGACATATTAAAAGCTAAGATTGGCCAATTTTGCGAATAACCTGATGTTCAGGAATTCATAAGTATCATCGTATTTTGAGAGGAAGTAATGCGACTCTGTGACCGTGACATTATTAAATGGCTTGATGAAGGTAAACTGGAAATTACCCCACGTCCTCCTGTTGAACGTATTAATGGGGCAACTGCTGATGTTCGCCTTGGGAATCAGTTTCGCGTTTTTCGTGGTCATACTGCTGCTTATATTGACCTGAGTGGTCCTAAGGCTGAAGTCAATGCGGCACTTGATCGTGTCATGAGCGATGAAATTAGTTTGCCGGATGGGGAGGCTTTTTTTCTGCATCCTGGCGAACTGGCACTGGCAGTGACACTGGAATCTGTCACATTGCCTGCTAATCTTGTTGGTTGGTTGGATGGTCGCTCATCTCTGGCTCGTCTTGGTTTGATGGTTCATGTCACTGCTCACCGGATTGATCCAGGCTGGCGTGGTCAAATTGTTCTGGAATTCTATAATTCAGGAAAATTACCGTTAGCCTTGCGTCCGGGCATGGTCATTGGAGCGTTGAGTTTTGAGCCGCTTTCAGGCGTTGCTGACCGTCCTTATAACCGACGTCAGGATGCTAAATATAAAAATCAGAAAGGAGCCGTGGGGAGCCGAATCAGCGAAGACTAATCTTTCCTGGTGAAAATTTCTGGTAAAGTAGTCATTTGGTGAAAATAGTCATCTTGTGGACATGAGACTGGGGAAGTCATGAAAAGATTGTTGACGACACTCGTTATTTTATTAGTAGTAGTTGTTACGGGGTTAACAGCATTAGTTGTGTTGATTAATCCAAACGATTTTCGTGGTTACATAGTCAAACAAGTACAAAAAAAGAGTGGCTATCAGCTTGTGTTACAGGATGATCTACGTTGGCATGCCTGGCCAAAATTGAGTATTTTGACCGGGCAAGTATCACTGACTGCTCCCAATGCGAAAATGCCTGCTGTTATGGCAGAAAATATGCGTCTGGATGTTGAGTTACTGCCGTTGTTATCTCATCAACTTTCTGTCAAAGAAGTGATGCTTAAAGGAGCTGTTTTGCGGTTTACTCCGGATAGTCAGCCACCAAAAAAACCAGAAACCCCCATTGCGCCTGAAGGTGATTTTCATTATCCCATAGCGAACGATGCTCACAGTTGGAAACTGGACATCGATAAGATCAAAATAGAGAATAGCTTGTTGATTTGGCAAACCGATACCCATTCGCAGTTAAATATGCGGGATATTGATTTGCTGATGAAACGCCAGGATCAGAGCCACGTTAATGTTGAACTCAATGGCAAGATCAATAAAAATCAGCAAGAATTTGCCTTTGAAGTTAATGCTTCTTTTGGTATTTCTGATTATCCACATAATTTAACTGGCGATATCAGTTCATTTAAATATCAGCTACAAGGTGTTGGTCTCCCGCCAGAAGGCATAGCAGGAACGGGTAGTGCGGCTGTAAAATATGGTGCTTTTTCCTCATCTGTTTCGTTGCAGAAAATAGCACTGACAATGAATGGCAGCGAATTGACAGGTAATGTTGCAATTAACCTGAAAGATAAACCACACTATTCCATCAATCTGTCTTCGCCAAAATTAGATTTAGATAATTTGTTAGGATGGGATAAATTATCACAGCATAGTTTACAGGCAAAACTTGATTATCGGGCTGAAAATAATTCGGCAAAACCTGTCATTGCAAAATCTGTTTCTCCTTTATCAAACTATGATCTCAGTTTTCTGAAAGAACTTAATGCTCATCTGTTATTCATGGCGAATAAATTTATTTATCAAGGCATGGATATTGATAATTTTGTCTTTAAAGCCGTCAATGATGAGGGAATAACAGAGATTTCGAAATTGAGTGGTAACGTATTTGGTGGTCGTTTTGCACTGCCTGCCACAATTAATGCAACAGTTAATCCAGCTAAATTACATGCGAAACCTCTGCTGCGAGATATTGACTTACAACCACTACTGAAAGCTTTGGCTCTGCCATCGGTGTTTAGTGGACAACTTACGCTGGATGGAGATCTTTTGGGGGATGGCTACGATGAATATGCAGTCACCCATTACTGGCGGGGAGATCTAAATATTGGCCTGAGAAATGCGCGTTTGGACGGGTTGAATATTCCTTTGCTTATTCAACAATCTTTTTCGAGAATGACTGATTTGGTTCAACAGCCGACGAATATTCAAAACTTTACTGATGCACAAAATCTATCAGTAAAAGCTCAACTGAATAAAGGTAAGATTAAAATTAATAACCTTTCTGCAGTATCTGGTATTTCGAGCATTGAAGGGCAGGGTGAGGCAAATTTACTGAAACAGAATGTCGATGTTGCATTGTCGGTTCAGTTAACCAGTGGGTGGGGGCAAGAAAACGAATTAGTTAGTCGTTTAGAAAAACTAAAAGTACCACTGCGGGTTTATGGTAATTGGGATAATCTGCAATATACCTTGAATGTAGAACCAATATTGCGTGATGAATTACAGCAAAAAGTCAAACAATCCATCAAAAACTGGCTTGAGAATAACGATAATAGTGAAGTAAGAAACAGGCCGCTGAATAACTAGTTGAATTTATGATAATTGATAAAATAAGCAGGTGAACGTTAAAACGTTCACCTGCTTGTGACAAAATTGATAGTGGGTTGATAGTGGTGTTACACCACTATCAACTTATAGCTCAAATAACAGATGGTTTTTTCATTTCCTGTTTCTGTTAATATCCCATAACCTCATAATAGAATTGTGGAGTCCAGCCTAATTGTGGAGTAGTGACCGATATAGTTAAGGTATCTTGCGATATTCCCACTCCATCCGGATTATTGCGCTGTATTTTAACATCAGCCGGATAGCTAGGGCTTTGGCTATCGAAATTATCTCCGACAATACTGGCATGACATGAAATGATGCCATTTGACAAGCTGATTGGTAATTGTACTTTGTAGTAATTGGTGTAATACGTTATTCCACCGAAAACTGATATATTAACTTCTTGAATTGAGCCACTGGCTACGGCAATCCCGTTTATCTGGATGATATCGCCAAGTCTGATGACAGTGGCGTCTTGTCCGATTAAACGAGATTCAATATTTAATCCAACCAGATTAGCTAAACCAAGATTTCTTACAAAAGCATTTTTGTCCGGAATATCAGCCCCATTCTCATTTTTTGCCAGCCGACTATTGGCGTTCGTGTTTACTTTCCCTATACGAGAATCTACTTCGTTTTTGCCATAGGCGCCAACATCGGATGCAGTAAGTGTAATGTCTGTTAACAGTGCCTTACTATTCACTGTACGAGTTAATGGAACTTTGCCGTTTACATTATTATTGGCATCATTTGCTAACTTCCTGACTGTATGAATTTGTTGATCGATTTCTCCTCTAGCATAGGTATCTATATCAGATGCAGTAAGTGTAATGTCTGTTAGCAGCGCTTTATTATTCACTGTACGAGTCATTGGCACTTTGCTATCAGCATTGTTATTGGCAGAGTTTACTAGCTCATGAATATTATCAATAAGCTGGCCGGTTTCTTCTTTGGTATAGGCATCGACATCAGCCGCCACCAGTTTAATGTCATTCACTAACTCTTTATTGTTAATCCTGCGGGTTAACGGCACCTTGTTGTCTGCCACTTTCAGAGCCTGCTGGGCTTCCTGCATAGCCTTTCGGGCTTCCTGCATAATCGGGGCACCGCCGTCTTTGATCCGCGTATCGGTTTCGGTCTTGGTATAGGCGCCAACATCGGCTGCCACCAGGGTGATGTCATTGTCCAGCGCTTTGTCGTTGACACGGCGGGTTAACGGCACTTTGCTGTCCGCGGCTTTCAGGGCCTGTTGCGCTTC